>NZ_BAAGPR010000155.1:0-13213 GCF_054783955.1 Streptomyces mayteni
CCCGCCCGCCCTTCTTCGGCGCTTCGAGCAGGGGCCCGGCGGGCCGGAGTCTCCGGCGGCTGCGCCGCCGTGGGCTGGGCCCTACGGGCCCCGGGGCGCTGGCGCGTCCGCGCGAAGCGCGCGGGGAAGCGCCGGCCTCGGGCCGGGGCCCGGCAGGCGCCGCCTCCGCGCGTGGCCGGCGGCTACGCCGGACCGCTTGGGGCCCGCAGGGCCGCCCCGCGCGGAGCGCGGAAGAAGGGCTTGTGGGGGCACCTCCCTGGGGGCACCTCCCAGCCGCCAGGCTGGGGGCCGTTAGCTGGGGGAGGGTGGGGAAGGACGCGGCCCTGCCGGCCCGCAGGGGCGCCCCGCGCGGAGCGCCGGAAAGGGCGGGTGGGTGGGGGAAACCTCAGGCCGTCAGAGGATGTTGGCCGCGCGGGCCGATGACAGCCAGGTGGGGAACTCCGACATCAGCGCGTCGTACAGCTCCGCGTCCGGCAGGGCCGCCGGTTTCGCTCCGGCGGGGAAGAAGCCGGCGTTGTCGACAACCCGGCCCGGGAGGTCGTCGAGGCGGCGGAGGAACGCGAACTCGTCGTCGCCGAAGCCGACGAACTGCCAGAAGATCGGCAGGGTGGCCGACTCCGCCAGCAGGCGGCCCGTCTCGCCCTTGTCCTTGGGCGCGCCGTCCGTCTGGAAGAGGACGAACGCGGGGGCGGTCGCGCCGGAGGCGCGGTAGTGGGTGATGACGGCGCGCATCGCCTTCGCGTAGTACGTGCGGCCCATGTGCCCGAGCGTGTCGTGGATCGCGGCGATCCGGCCCCGGTGGGCGCCGAGCGTGACGTCCGCCGTGGTGTGCACGTCGGTGGAGAAGAAGACGGTCGGCACGATGCCGTCGTCGTCGAAGTGGGCCGCCAGGCCGAGTGCCTGCTCGGCGAGGCGCTGCACCGTGCCGTCCTCGTAGAAGGGCCGCATCGAGCCCGAGCGGTCGAGCACCAGGTAGACGGCGGCGCGCTCGCCGAGCAGCCGGCGCTTGTCGAGGGTGACGCGGGCGGACTCGTACCGCTCGACCAGGTCGGGCGCGGTGGCGGCGACCTTCTCCAGGCTGATCGCTGACGTCTCGGGCATCGCGGGCATCGCGGGCATCGCGGGCATCCGGTCCTCTCCGTGGTGCGTGGTTATCGGGAGAACCGGCGGGGACGGGCGGGAGTTCCCCCCTCAGGGGTGGTTCTCGTTGTGCTTGGCGATCCGGTCGGTCAGCTCGCGGAGGCCGTCGATCCGCATGGTGGGAAGCAGTTCGGCCTCCGGGTGGTGCTGGTGGATGAGGCCCCAGGGGCCGCGTCTGATCAGGGCGGTGCGGAGGCCGAGGGCGGCGGCGGGGCGGACGTCCTCGTCGAGGCGGTCGCCGACGTAGAGGATCTCGCGCGGCTCCATCCGCAGCGAGTGGATCACGATCTCGAAGAACCGCGGATCCGGTTTGGCGACGCCCATCGTCTCGGCCGAGCCGACCAGGTCGACGAAGCCGGCGAAGAGGCGGCGGAGGATCGTCGTGGCCTGCCGGGTCTGGTTTCCGGCGATGCCGAGCGTGAGGCCGGTGCCGCGCAACAGCTTGAGCGTCAGCCGGGCGTCGGCGTAGAGGTCGTTCTCGCCGAACCACTCGTGTTCGCCCACCGCCGCCCGTTTCTCCCGCTCCACCGCCAGGTCGAACTCCGGCCGGAAGATCCGGAGCGCCTCCATCGGGTCCCGGCCCTGGGCGATCATGGCGCCGAACTGGGCGGAGAACGTGTGCCGAGGCGCCCCCACCCAGGCCGCCCAGCCCTCCCACTCGCGGCTCTCGTCCAGCAGACACTCGCCGACGTCGAACACGACTGCTCGAATCATGGCCGGCAGCGTAGGGCCGCCCGGCGGGGCGCGAAACGGCGTCGTCCCCGGATCGGGCGGATTGTCGGCGAAACAGGGACGGGCGGCCGCGCGGTACGGCATATTGCCGCGCAGCGCCCTGCCGAGCGCGACAACCCGTGGAAACCCTCCGGGTAATTCGAACATGCGCGCTTCACCCACTCCGGTCGCGTCCCCCGAAGGTGTCTTCTGTTGCGCGAAGCGGCGGAAGCACGTAACCGAGCGCGCCGAAAACCGTCCACAGTGAAGGAAGAAGGACAGGACGGACAGAGGGAGCTGCGATGGCCTGGGCGGAGGGCGCTTGTGTGGTCGACACGCGGACCGGCAGGGTCGGCCGCGTCACGGCTCGGCGCGGCACCCGGTTGCGGCTGCGCGCGCTGGACGGTGGGCGGCTCTGGGAGTGCCCGCAGGACGCGGTGCGCGCCGCGACCGAGTGGGAGCAGCGGAACGCCGATGTGCTCGACGCCAGCTGGCGGTTCTGGCGCGCCGCCGGGATGTGACGCCGGGACGTGAGGCGGGGCCGCGCGGCGGGTGGAACACTGTCCGGCGGGCCCGGCGCTGCGTCGGACAGCGCCGCCGAACGATCGGTCGGGGCAAGGGCGCGAGAGATACGGGGTGTTGCTCGTGGGTTCGGTGGCGCGGCGGGACGCCTACACGGCGGAGAGTCTGCTCGAGGTGGCGGTGGGCGTCTTCAACGAGCGTGGCTACGACGGCACGTCGATGGAGCACCTGTCGCGGGCGGCCGGCATCTCGAAGTCGTCGATCTACCACCATGTGCCGTCCAAGGAGGAGTTGCTGCGGCGGGCCCTCGCCCGCGCGCTGGACGGCCTGTTCGCGGTGCTCGACGAGCCGGCGGCCGGGGAGGGCCGGGCGGTGGCGCGGCTGGAGTTCGTGGTGCGGCGCACCGCCGAGGTGCTGATGGAGCGGCTGCCCTGTGTGACGCTGCTGCTGCGGGTGCGGGGCAACACGGACACCGAGCGGTGGGCGCTGGTGCGGCGGCGGGAGTTCGACCAGCGGGTGGCCGAGCTGGTGCGGGCCGCCGTCGCGGAGGGCGACCTGCGGCCCGAGGTGGACCCCCGGCTGGCGACGCGGCTGCTGTTTGGGATGATCAACTCGATAGTGGAGTGGTATCGGCCACATCCCGGGGAGCCAGTGGTCTCGGGTGACGTGGTCGAAGCCGTCATATCCACCGCATTCGACGGGCTGCGGCAGCCGGCCGCGAGCGGTTCCGCGCCATAGCGCGGCGATCGCCCCCACCCGTCGTGTGACATCAACTACCCTTGCCCGGCGTGGGGGTGGCGCACCAGTCACAGGCGACCCCGGAGAGCCCATGAACACCGACCGCCTCAGCCATGGCCACGGCCCCGGGCACGGTCACGTGCAGGCCCAGCCGCACGCCCCGTCGCAGCCCCAGCTCCACCCGCAGGCCCACCACCCGTCGCTCCCGGCCGGCTACCCGGCGCCGTCGGCGTCAGGCGTGTCGGGGCTGGCGAGCGCCGCGCGGTCCTGGAAGTCCCCGGACTGGGCGGAGGCCGAGGAGTTCATCCGCCAGTTCCACGCCGAGAACCCCGACCAGCCGGTCCCGATCGGCATGCGGCTGCGGCAGATCCGCGAGCACCTGGAACGTACGGGCACCTACCGCCACACCCGGGCCGAGCTGGAGTTCGGCGCCCGGGTCGCCTGGCGCAACTCCAGCCGCTGCATAGGCCGGCTCTACTGGAAGAGCCTCCGGGTCCTCGACCGCCGCACCTCCGCCACCGCCGAGGAGATCCACGCCGACCTCTGCGAGCACCTGCGGCTGGCCACCAACGACGGCCGGATACGGCCCGTCATCTCCGTCTTCGCGCCCGCCACCCCGTTCCGCCGGGCCCCGCTGGTCTGGAACAGCCAGCTGATCCGCTACGCCGGCTACCGCACGATGGACGGCGGCGTCATCGGCGACCCGGGGAACGTCGACTTCACCGACGCCGTGCGCCGCCTCGGCTGGCAGGCGCCGGGCGGCTGGTTCGACGTGCTGCCGATGGTGATCGAGACGCACGGCGACAAGCCGCAGCTCCTCGACGTGCCGCGCGACCTGGTGCTCGAGGTGCCGATCACCCACCCCGACATCCCGGCCTTCGCCGAACTCGGCCTGCGCTGGCACGCCGTCCCCGCCATCTCCCACATGCGGCTCTCCATCGGCGGCGTCGACTACCCGCTGGCGCCCTTCAACGGCTGGTACATGGGCACCGAGATCGGCGCCCGCAACTTCGTCGACGAGGACCGCTACAACCTGCTGCCCGTGGTGGCCGAACTGCTCGGCCTCGACACCAGCAAGGCGACCACGCTCTGGAAGGACCGGGCCCTGGTCGAGCTGAACGTCGCCGTGCTCCACTCGTTCGAGGCGGCCGGCGTCAAGATCACCGACCACCACACCGAGTCGGAGCGCTTCCTCACCCACATCGAGCGCGAGGAGCGGCAGGGGCGGCGCGTGCCGGCCGACTGGAGCTGGATCGTGCCGCCCGTCTCGGGCGGCCTGACCCCGGTCTTCCACCGCTACTACGACGAGGCCGACCAGCGGCCCAACTTCTACCTGGACGACGAGGCGCGGGCCCGCGCGGCCGGCTGCCCCGTCGCCCACTGAGCCGCCGGGCGGAGCCGGGCCGGGCCTGGGCCCGGTCGGCCGGTTACGAGGCGAACGAGCCGTACGTCGGGCGCCCCGCCGGCTCGTAGACGTGGACCGCGACGCCGGTCGGGGTGGTGCGCGACTCCCTGAGCCGCAGCGCCGTCGGCCGGGTCCCGGCCGCGAAGAGCCGGTGGCCGGTGCCGAGCACCACCGGGTAGACCAGCAGCCGCACCTCGTCGATCAGGTCGTGCGCGAACAGCGAGCGGGCCAGGGTGGCGCTGCCGTGGATCTGCAACTCCCGGCCAGGACGCTGCTTCAGCTCCGCCACCCGCGCCGGCACGTCCGCGTCGAGCACGGTGGTGCCCGCCCACTCGGCGTCGGTGAGGGTGGTCGAGGTGACGTACTTGGGCAGCGCGTTGAGCCGGGACGCGATCGGGTCGGCCGGGTCGGTCTGCTCCGGCCAGAAGCCGGCGAAGATCTCGTACGTGCGGCGCCCCAGCAGGAACGCGTCCGCCTGGTCGAACCAGCCGGCGACCAGCCGGCCGAACTCCTCGTCGGCGTAGGGGTAGGACCAGCCCCCGTGGGTGAAGCCGTCCGACGTGTCCTCCTCGGGCCCGCCGGGGCCCTGCACCACGCCGTCCAGGGTCAGGAACTCCGTCAGGGTCAGCCGCATGGCGTCTCTCCTCGCGCTTCGGGTCGTTTCCGGTGCCGGTAGGACCGGGCGCGGGCGGCGAACTCATCGGGCCAGGGGCGAACGGGTGAGGTGAGGTGGGGGCCTACTCGGGGAGCAGGTCGGTCTCCTCGAAGACCAGCAGCGTGCGGGTGGACAGCACCTCGGGCATCGCCTGGATCCTGGTCAGCACCAGCTCCCGCAGCGCCCGGTTGTCCGCCGTGTGCACCAGCAGCAGCACGTCGAAGTCGCCGCTGACCAGCGCGATGTGCGTGGCGCCCGGCAGGCAGGCCAGCTTGCTGCGCACCGTGCGCCAGCTGTCCTGCACGATCTTCAGCGTGATGTAGGCGGAGGCCCCCTGCCCCGCCCGCTCGTGGTCCACCAGGGCGGCGAAGCCGCGGATCACGCCGTCGTCCAGCAGCCGGTTGATCCGCGCGTAGGCGTTGGCCCGGGAGATGTGCACCTGCTCGGCGACCGACCGGATCGAGGCGCGGCCGTCCGCGCGGAGCAGCCGCAGGATCGCCGCGTCGATCGGATCCAGCGGCCGGATCGGGGGGACCTGGCCGGCGGGCGAAGGGGCCGTGGGCAACTGGTCTTCCCTCATGCGGATTCTCCGACCCTCCCTGGACGTCCTGCCCCCATGGGACGGCAAACCGGGCCAGCTGTCCACAGGGCGGTACGAACCGTAGCCAGGATGCGCCGTCGACCGAACAATCGGTAGGCAGAACCGCCGACCGGGCGACGCGACGACGGGAGGTACTGCCGTGGGGGACGTGGAGGCGAGGAGCGCCGACGACCTGCTGCCTGAGCCGGAGCCCCACCGGGTGCTCGGCACCGGCGCCGAGCCGGATCCCGAGACCTGGCCAGAGCTCTACCGCCAACTGGTGCGGGGCCGCCGCTACAACACCCAGGCGACCGTGCTGACCCGACAGGGCCGGCTCGCCGTCTACCCCTCCTCCACCGGGCAGGAGGCGTGCCAGGTCGCCGCCGCCCTGGCCCTCGAACCGCGGGACTGGCTCTTCCCCAGCTACCGCGACACGCTCGCCGCCGTCGTCCGCGGCCTCGACCCGGTGGCCGCCCTCGGGCTGCTGCGCGGCGACTGGCACACCGGCTACGACCCGCGGGCGCTGCGGATCGCCCCGCTCTGCACCCCGCTCGCCACCCAACTCCCGCACGCCGTCGGCCTGGCGCACGCGGCCCGGCTGCGCGGCGACGACGTGGTCGCGCTCGCCCTGGTCGGCGACGGCGGCACCTCGGAGGGCGACTTCCACGAGGCGCTGAACTTCGCCGCCGTGTGGCGGGCCCCCGTCGTCTTCCTGGTGCAGAACAACGGCTACGCCATCTCCGTGCCGCTCGCCAAGCAGTCGGCGGCGCCCAGCCTGGCGCACAAGGCCGTCGGCTACGGCATGCCGGGCCGGCTGGTCGACGGCAACGACGCGCCGGCCGTGCTCGCCGTGCTGCGGCAGGCGTTGGCCCGCGCCAGGGCCGGCGGCGGGCCGACGCTGGTCGAGGCGCTGACCTACCGCATCGAAGCGCACACCAACGCCGACGACGCCGGCCGCTACCGGCCGGACGCGGAGGTCGCGGCCTGGCAGGACCGGGACCCGCTGGCGCTGCTCGGCGGCGAACTCCGGCGGCACGGGCTGCTCACGGACGACCGGGAGGCGGCGCTCCGCGCGGAGGCCGACGAACTCGCCGCCACCCTGCGGGCCGGCCTCGCCACCGAACCCCCACTCGACCCGGCCGACCTGTTCGCCCACGTCTTCGCCACCCCCACCCCGCAACTGCGGGAGCAGGCACGACGGTTGGGGGTGGGGTCGGCGTGATCACGATGGCCCGCGCGCTGAACCGCGCGCTGCGCGACGCGTTGGCCGACGACCCGAGCGTGCACCTGCTCGGCGAGGACATCGGCACGCTCGGCGGCGTCTTCCGGGTGACGGACGGCCTGGCCGCCGAGTTCGGCGACGAACGCTGCACGGACACGCCGCTGGCCGAGGCCGGGATCCTGGGCACCGCCACCGGGATGGCGATGTACGGGCTGCGGCCGGTCGTCGAGATGCAGTTCGACGCGTTCGCCTACCCGGCGTTCGAGCAACTGGTCTCGCACGTCGCCCGGATGCGGAACCGGACGCGCGGCGCGATGCCGCTGCCGCTGACGGTGCGGATCCCCTACGGCGGCGGCATCGGCGGCGTCGAGCACCACAGCGACTCGTCAGAGGCGTACTACATGGCGACGCCCGGGCTGCACGTGATGACGCCCTCGACGGTCGCGGACGCGTACGGGCTGCTGCGGCAGGCCATCGCCTCCGACGACCCGGTGGTCTTCCTCGAACCGAAGCGGCTCTACTGGGCCAAGGGCGAACTCGAACCCGACGTCCCGCCCGGCGGGCGGGCGGTGGTGCGGCGCCCCGGCACGTCGGCGACGCTGCTCTGCTACGGCCCCGCGGTGCCGGTCTGCCTGGCGGCCGCCGAGTCGGAGGCGGCGCGCGAACGCGGCTGGGACCTGGCGGTGGTCGACCTCCGCACGCTGGTGCCGTTCGACGACGAGACGGTGTGCGCGGAGGTGCGGCGCACGGGCCGCGCCGTCGTCGTCCACGAGGCCGCCGGCTTCGCCGGCCCCGGCGCGGAGATCGCGGCCCGGGTCACCGAGCGGTGCTTCCACCACCTGGCGGCGCCGGTGGGGCGCGTCACGGGCTTCGACATCCCGTACCCGCCGCCGCTGCTGGAACGCCACCACCTGCCCGACGCGAACCGGGTGCTGGCGGCGGTGGCCGGCCTGCAATGGGAGGACTGAGACCCCCATGAACGTGTTCCTGCTGCCGGACCTGGGCGAGGGCCTGACCAGCGCGGAGGTCGTGCGCTGGCTGGTCGACGTCGGCGACACGGTGACGGTCGACCAGCCGGTGGTGGAGGTCGAGACCGCCAAGTCGGTCGTCGAACTCCCCTGCCCCTACGAGGGCGTGGTCACCGCACGCCACGGCGCGCCGGGCGAGGAACTCCCGGTCGGCGCGGAACTGCTGCGCCTCACCGCTGCCGCGGAGCCGACCTCGGGCCCCGTACTGGTCGGCTACGGGACCGCGCCGGCCGCGCCTGGCGGCGCACCGCAACCGACGGGCCCGGGCCCGGGCCTTGGCCTTGGTGGCGGGCCAGGCGCCTCCGGCGCGGGGCCGGCGACGGCGGTCGCCGTGGTCTCGCCGCTCGTGCGGCGGCTGGCGCGCGAGCGCGGCGTCGACATCCACACGGTGACCGGCACGGGCCCCGGCGGCCTCATCATGCGCGCCGACGTCCTGAACGCGTCCCCCCACGAAGGGGCCGCCGCCAACCCGGCCGGCGGCCCCACCCCCGGCGCCGCCAGCGGTCCGGCGTCCCGCGCGGCGAGCCCCGGCTCGGCCGGCTCCTGCGGTGCTGCGGCGCCAGCTGCCAGCTCTGCCGGCGACCCGCGGGGTGTCCCCGCTGGGCCGCTCGCCGCAGGCGGGGCGGATGCCGGCTTCGCCGGGGGTGTGCCGGCCGGCGGCCAAGCCGTCGCGGGCAGCGGCTCGTTGCCCGGGCCCGCCGACGCTGGGCGGGCCCCCGCCGCAGGCGGGCTCGGGGTGGGGGCCGCAGGCCCCGTCGGCGTCGCCGCCGGCGACCCTCAGGGGCCCGCCGGCTCCGCCGCAGGCGGGGAGGTTGTCGGGATGCGTGGCGTGGCGTGGGTGATGGCGGAGCGGGTCGGGAGGAGTCGGCGGGAGGTCGCGGACGCGACCTGTTGGGTGGAGGCGGACGCCACCGGTTTGGTGGCGGCGCGCAGCGCCGCCTCCGTTTCGACGATGGCGTTGCTCGCGCGGATCTGCGTCGTCGGGCTGCGCCGGTATCCGCAGTTGAACGCCAGCGTCGACATGGCGGCGCGGCGGATCGTCCGGCACGGGGCCGTGCATCTGGGGTTCGCCGCGGCGACCGACCGTGGGTTGTTGGTGCCGGTCGTGCGGGACGCGCAGGCCATGACGACCGGTGCCCTCGCCGCCGAGCTGCGGCGGCTCACCGAGGGGGCGCGGGCCGGGACGCTGCCGCCCGCCGAGCTCACCGGCTCGACGTTCACGCTCAACAACTACGGCGTGTTCGGCGTCGACGGCTCCACGCCGATCATCAACGTCCCGGAGGCCGGCATGCTCGGCGTCGGACGGATCGCCGAGAAGCCCTGGGCGCACGAGGGGCGGGTCGCGCTGCGGTCCGTCGTCCAGCTGTCGCTCACCTTCGACCACCGGGTCTGCGACGGTGCCGTGGCCGGCGGGTTCCTCCGGTTCGTCGCCGATCGGGTGGAACAACCCCTCGCACTCCTTGGCGACCTTTGAGTGTCCCGCGGGTACCGTGGGCGGAATGACCCCGCATGACGCCGTCATCCTGGCCGGAGGCGCCGCCCGGCGGCTCGGTGGAGCGGACAAGCCGGCCGTGCGGGTCGGCGGCCGGACGCTGCTCGACCGGGTGGTCGGGGCCTGCCCCGACGCCGCGCGGGTGGTGGTCGTCGGGCCGCGCAGGCCCACCGGCCGCCCGGTGGTGTGGGCCAGGGAGGAGCCGCCCGGCGGCGGCCCGCTGGCCGCCCTCGCGGCCGGGCTGCGCGAGGTGACGGCGCCGCTGACGCTGGTGCTCGCCGCCGACCTGCCGTTCCTCACCCCCGCCGGGCTCGCCCGGCTGCTCGACGTGCCGCCGGATGCCGACGTCGTACTCCCCCGGGACGCCGGCGGCCGCGACCAGCCGCTCAGCGCCGTCTACCGCACCGAGTCGCTGCGCCGCGAACTCGCGCTGCTGGCAACCGAGTACGGCACCCTCGCCGGACTGCCACTGAAGCTGCTACTCCCCGGGCTGAGTCCGCACCACGTCGTCGCGACCGACGACAACGGTGGCGTGGACTGCGACACCTGGGCCGACATCGTGACCGCCCGCACCAGGATCAGGGACGATATGAGCGTGCTGGACGAATGGCTTGCCGCCGTCAAGGCCGACCTCGGCATCGAAATCGACGTGGACATCAAGGCGCTGCTCGACGCCGCCCGCGATGCCGCGCACAACGTGGCGCGCCCCGCCGCGCCACTGACCACCTTCCTCGTCGGATACGCCGTCGCCCAGCAGGGCATCTCCCCGACCGAGGCGGCGGCCCGGATCTCCGCCCTCGCCGAACAGTGGGCGGCGGAGGCCGACGGCGCGGGAACGGGCGCGGGGGCGGCGCCGTGATCGACGACTTCGACGACGCGCTGGCGCTGGCCAACGGGCCGGTCGCGGCCGCCGTCGCCACCCCGGGCCGCCCGGCCCCGCACCCGGCCGCGCCCCGGCGCGAGCTGCCCGGCTGGGAGATCGCGCGCCATCGCGCACCGCGCCGCGCGCCCGCTGCCGCCCCGCCGGCTGCCGATCGACCTGGCGCTCGGCCACACGCTGGCCGCCCCGCTGACCGCCCTCACCGACCTGCCCGCCTTCGACACCTCGGCCATGGACGGCTGGGCCGTCGCCGGGCCCGGGCCCTGGCGGCTCACCGGCGACCCCACCGGGGTGCTCGCCGGCGGCCCGGCCGCCCCCCAGCTGACCGACGGCGAGGCCGTGCCCATCGCCACCGGCGGCCGGATCCCGGCCGGCGCCACCGCCGTGCTGCGCAGCGAGCACGGCGGCGTCGCCGACGGCCGGCTCTCGGGGCCCAACCCGGAGCCGGGCGCCGACGTGCGGCCGCGCGGCCAGGAGTGCCGCACCGGCACCGAGCTGCTGCCGGCCCGCACCCCGCTCACCCCGGCCGCCCTCGGCCTCGCCGCGGCCGCCGGCTACGACCAGCTCGCGGTCCGGCCGCGGCCCCGCGCCGAGGTGCTGGTGCTCGGCGACGAACTGCTGTTCCGCGGCCTGCCGCACGACGGCCGGATCAGGGACGCGCTCGGCCCCATGACCGGGCCCTGGCTCACCGCGCTCGGCGCCCACACCCTCGTCACCCGGCGGCTCGGCGACGACGCCGAGGCGCTGTACGAGGCGGTCTCCACCAGCCGCGCCGACCTGATCGTCACCACCGGCTCGACCGCCGCGGGGCCCGTCGACCACCTGCGCGGGGTGCTGCGCAGGCTGGACGCCCAGCTGCTGGTCAGCGGCGTCGCGGTGCGGCCAGGACATCCGATGCTGCTGGCCGAGCTGCCCGGCGGGGTGCCGCTCGTCGGCCTGCCTGGCAACCCGCTGGCCGCCGTCTCCGCGCTGCTGACGCTCGCCGCGCCGCTGCTCGCCGCGCTGGCCGACCGCCCGACGCCCGAGGAGCGGCGGGCCCGGCTCACCGAGCCGGTGCGCGGGCACCCCACCGACACCCGGCTCGTCCCGGTGCGCTGCCCGGCGCCCGGCGAGGCGCGGCCGCTGAGCTACGCTGGCCCCGCCATGCTGCGCGGCATCGCCGCCGCGTCGGCCCTGGCGGTCATCCCGCCGGGTGGTGCGGGGGCACACACCGAGGTCCGCCTTCTCGATCTGCCAGCCGCCTGACCCCGTCGAATCCCGTCGATCCCCGTCGAATCCCGCCTGATTCCGTTCGATTCCCGTCCGGATTGATCACACTCCCGTGCCGATGAAACTCACCAGCGTCCGTGCCTCGTCCGCCGACGACCTCTCGCAGGGCGTCCGGCTCCCGCGCTACGTCGCCGGCCCGCTCGTGCAGGTGATGCGCAGGCTGCTGATGGCGGGCGCCGTGATGGCGGCGGCCGTGGTCATCGTCTACACCGACCGGCACGGCTACAAGGACAACGTGGCGGGCGGCCCGGTCGGCTTCGTCGACTCCCTCTACTACGTGACGGTGTCGCTCTCCACCACGGGCTACGGCGACATCGTGCCGGTCACCACCACCGCGCGCCTGCTGACCACGTTCCTGATCACCCCGCTCCGCGTCCTGTTCCTGATCATCCTCGTGGGGACGACACTGGAGGTGTTGACGGAGCGCACCCGCGAGCAGTGGCGGCAGGCGTACTGGAGGAAGCACATGCGAGATCACACCGTCATCGTCGGCTTCGGCACCAAGGGCAGGTCGGCGGCCGAGACGCTGATGAGCGGCGGCCTCACCCAGGACCGGATCGTGGTCGTCGACCCCAACCCGGCGGTCGTCGAGCAGGCCGGGGCGGACGGCTACGCGGGGGTCATCGGGGACGCCACCCGCTCCAGCGTGCTGGTCCGCGCCATGGCGGACCGCGCCAAGCAGGTGGTGATCTCGACGCAGCGCGACGACACCGCGGTGCTTGTGGCGTTGACCGTGCGGCAGCTCAGCAAGAAGGTGCGGATCGTCGCCTCGGTGCGGGAGGCGGAGAACGTGCCGCTGCTGCGGCAGTCCGGGGCGGACGCGGTGATCACCAGCGCCAGCGCCGTGGGCCGGATGCTGGGCCTGTCCATGATCAGCCCGAGCTCCGGCATGGTGCTCGAGGACCTGGTGCAGCACAGCGAGGGCCTGAGCCTGCGGGAGCGGCCGGTGACGAAGGCCGAGGCCGGGAAGTCGCCGCGGGAGATCGAGGACCTGGTGGTCTCGGTCATACGCGGCCACCGGCTGCTCGGCTTCGACGACCCGGAGGCGGCCACCCTGCAGCTCACGGACCGGCTGGTGGTGATCCACCGGGTGAGTCCCGAGGAGAAGAAGGCGATGGCGGTGGCCCGCAAGGAGCGGGGCTCGGGATCCTGGCGGATCCCGGGCCGGTAGCCGGCTGGCAGGGGCGGAGAAGTGACGGGGGTGGCGGGGGAACTGGCGGCGCTGGCCGACGGGCGCGAGCCGGCGTACCGCGTGCTCGCGGAGCGTCCCGACGCCACGTTGGTGCGGGTCGGGGCGGTGGTGGCCAAGGCGCACGCCCCCGACACGGACGCCGGCGCGCTCGCGGCCCGGCTGCGGGTGGCCGCGCACCCGGCGCTCACCGGGATCCTGCTGCCGCCGGTCGCGCCCGCGGCGGTGCGCCCGCTGGGCGGCGGCCGGCCGGCGACGCTCTGGCCGTACGGGACGCCGATCGATCCGGACGTCGACGAGCTGCCGTGGGCGGCGGGCAGTCCTGGCGTGGACTCGGCGGTGTCCACCGGGCCGGCCAGTCCCTCGGCGCGCAACTCGGCGG
>NZ_BAAGPR010000156.1:0-13137 GCF_054783955.1 Streptomyces mayteni
GGCGGCCAGGGCGGTCAGGGTCTCGGCGCGGTAGTAGAAGTCCTCGCGCAGCACCTGGTGTTCGCGGCCCTCGGTGCGGTCGAAGGTGAAGTCGAAGAAGCCGCCGGGGGCGAGGATCCGGCCGACGTGGGCCAGGCACTCGTCGATGACGGGGAGCGGCGAGTGCGAGAAGACGCTGTGCGCGTGGACGACGTCGAAGTGCCCGGTCGGCAGGAAGTCGAAGGTCAGGTCGTGGGTGAGGGTGAGGTGCGGCAGCTTGGCCTGGAGGCCGTTGCGGGACAGCGTCTCCTTGGCGCCGATCAGGATGTCGGGCGAGATGTCGATGCCGTAGTAGCCGCCGGGGTCGAGGTAGTCGATGAACCGCCAGCCGGCGCGCAGGTTGCCGCAGCCGATGTCGAGCATCCGGTGCTCGGGGGCGAGGCCGTGGTCCCTGAGGTAGTCGAACTGGAGCTTGCCGAGCGCCAGCCACCGCCGGTGGTCGCGGCTGCCGACGGCCGCCTCGGGGCTGCGGGCGGTGTCCGAGGCCATCACGGCGCGGTAGTAGGCGACGTGGTCCCGGTGGCGGGCGCGCAGCCAGGCGTCGCGGGCGCCGCGTCGCAGGTGGGGGACGATCCGCTCGGGGTGGCCGAGGGCGTAGCGCAGCCGGTGCGCGAGGCTCGACCGGTCGACCGAGAGCCGGCGCGGGGCGCGATCCGCACTGTCCATGCTTCGTAGCGTGCGGCAAGGTCGCGTTGATCACCAGGCGAGCGGGAGGACGCCCTTGCGTCCGGATACCCCCTAGGGGTATACAGGAGACCTGGGGTCGGCAATACCGCCCTGGGGTATCCTGGCCGCCGAGGAGACGTGATCAGCGATGGCAACCAGCACTTCCACCACATCCAGCGCATCGAACGCATCCGGCACAGCCGGCACAGCCGCCGCCGGCGACGCGACCTCCGAGGTCGAGCTCGCCATCGGCGGCATGACCTGTGCCTCGTGCGCCGCCCGGATCGAGAAGAAGCTCAACCGGATGGAGGGGGTCAGCGCCACCGTCAACTACGCCACCGAGAAGGCGCGGGTCGCCTTCGCCGAGGGCGTCACCGTCACCGACCTGGTCGCCACCGTGGAGGCCACCGGCTACACGGCCGAGCCACCACCGCCGCCCCGCGCCGCGACCGCCGAGCCGGCCGCCGACGAGGGCGCCGAGGTCGACGAGCTCGGCCCGCTCCGGCACCGGCTGCTGGTCACCGTGGCGCTGGCCGCCCCGGTGATCCTGCTCGCGATGGTGCCCGCCTGGCAGTTCGACTACTGGCAGTGGCTCTCGCTCACCCTCGCCGCGCCTGCCGTGGTCTGGGGCGGCTGGCAGTTCCACCGCGCCGCCTGGACCAACGCCCGGCACGGCGCCGCCACCATGGACACGCTGATCTCGGTCGGCACCGTGGCCGCGCTGCTCTGGTCGGGCTGGGCGCTGTTCTTCGGGGACGCCGGGACGCCCGGCATGACCCACCCGTTCGAGCTCTCGATCGAGCGCGGGGACGGCTCATCCGCCATCTATCTGGAGGCCGCCGCCGGCGTCACCGCCTTCCTGCTCACCGGCCGCTACTTCGAGGCCCGCGCCAAGCGGACGGCGGGCGCCGCGCTGCGCGCCCTGCTGGAGCTGGGCGCCAAGGAGGTCACGGTGGTGCGCGAGGGCGGCCGCGAGGAACTGGTGCCGATCGGCGAGCTGGCCGCCGGCACCCGGTTCCTGGTCCGCCCGGGCGAGAAGATCGCCACCGACGGCGTGGTCGTGGAGGGCTCGTCCGCGGTGGACGCCTCGATGCTGACGGGCGAGTCGGTGCCGGTCGAGGTGACCGTCGGCGACCCGGTCACCGGCGCCACGCTGAACGCCGGCGGCCGGCTGGTCGTGGAGGCCACCCGGGTCGGCGCTGACACCCAGCTGGCCAGGATGGCCCGGATGGTGGAGGACGCGCAGAACGGCAAGGCGGCCGCCCAGCGGCTCGCCGACCGGATCTCGGCCGTCTTCGTGCCCGTCGTGATCACCCTCGCGCTCGGCACCCTGGGCTTCTGGCTGGGCTCCGGTTCCGGGCTCACCGCCGCCTTCACGGCCGCCGTGGCCGTGCTGATCATCGCCTGCCCGTGCGCCCTCGGCCTGGCCACCCCGACCGCGCTGCTGGTCGGCACCGGGCGCGGCGCCCAGCTCGGCATCCTGATCAAGGGCCCCGAGGTGCTGGAGAACACCCGGCGGGCCGACACCATCGTGCTGGACAAGACCGGCACCGTGACCACCGGCAAGATGACGCTGCTGGCCGTGCACACCGCGGCCGGCACCACGGAGGACGAGGCGCTGCGGCTCGCCGGCGCCCTCGAGCACGCCTCCGAGCACCCGATCGCACGCGCCGTCGCGGCCGCGGCGACCGAGCGCGGCGGCGCGCTGCCGGCCGTCGAGGACTTCGCCAACGTGCCGGGCCTCGGTGTCCAGGGCGTGGTCGAGGGGCACGCGGTGCTGGTCGGCCGGGAGCGGCTGCTCGCGGACTGGGCGCTGGCACTGCCCCAGTCGCTGGCCGAGGCCAGGGCGGCGGCCGAGGAGCGCGGCCGCACGGCGATCGCGGTGGCCTGGGACGGCGAGGCGCGGGCGGTGCTGGAGATCGCCGACGCCATCAAGCCCACCAGCGCGGAGGCGGTGCGCCGGCTGCGCGCGCTCGGGCTCACCCCGATCCTGCTCACCGGGGACAACGAGCGGGTCGCCAGGGCGGTGGCCGCCGAGGCCGGCATCGACGAGGTGATCGCCGAGGTGCTGCCGGAGGACAAGGTGGCCGTGGTGCGGCGGCTCCAGGACGAGGGCCGCACGGTGGCCATGGTCGGCGACGGCGTCAACGACGCGGCCGCGCTGGCCACCGCCGACCTGGGCCTGGCCATGGGCACCGGCACCGACGCGGCCATCGAGGCGGGCGACCTGACACTGGTCCGCGGCGACCTGCTGGTCGCGGCGGACGCCATCCGGCTCTCCCGCCGGACGCTCCGCACCATCAAGAGCAACCTGTTCTGGGCCTTCGGCTACAACGTCTCGGCGCTGCCGCTGGCCGCCGCGGGGCTGCTGAACCCGATGCTGGCGGGCGCGGCGATGGCCTTCTCCTCGGTCTCGGTGGTGGCGAACAGCCTGCGGCTGCGCGCCTTCCGCGCCAGGGAACTTTAAGAACTCTTGGGAATCGGGGAACTCCGGGAACCCGACATCCGTTGACGGTGCGAGATCGACAGACAGCGGATTGTGACGGGGAGAGCGGTTATGTGGGATCGGATCAAGGACTCGGCCAAGGGCTTGCAGCAGTCGAGGGGCGGCTCGGGCGGCGGCCGCCCGGGCGGTGCCCCGGGCGGCGGCTCCGGCGGCTCGCGCTCGCAGATGATGGGGATGTTCAAGACCCAGCTGGCCTCGATGAAGACGGAGCTCAAGAGCGGCGGCTACCGGGACGCCAGCATGGCCGTCTGCGCCCTGGTCGCCGCCGCCGACGGCACGGTCGACGCGGCGGAGCGGCAGCGCGTCGAGTCGCTGATCGTCAGCAACGAGGTCCTACAGAACTTCCCGCCGGACACGCTGCGGCAGCGGTTCAACAAGCACGTCGACCAGTTGGTCTCCAACCCGCAGTTCGGCCGCGGCGCGGTGCTCGAGGAGATCGCCAAGGTCGCCAAGAAGCCGATGGAGGCGCGGGCCGTCATCCAGACCGGCATGGTGATCGCCGGCGCCGACGGCTACTTCGCGCAGGCGGAGCTGCACGTGCTGCGCGAGGCGTGCGGGGTGTTGAACCTCTCCCCAACGGAGTTCAACCTCTGATTGGCCGTAGGCGAGCGGAATTGACCGTTTCGGATCACTAGGAGCAAGCTTTAGAAGGTACTTGACGACCCTTTACTGGGTCATGCCTGTTCTTGACCGGCCGCGGTGAACTCTTGGCACATGCGAAAGATCTCCTTTGCCGGGCGCCGCACCCTCGGCGCCGCGACTCTGGTCACCGCCGGCCTGCTCACCGTCGGGGCGGCCACCGCCTCGGCCTCCAACACCGACAGCGCCTCCCACCGGCAGCCCACCGAGCGGGAGATCCGCGCGCTGTTCGACGAGTGGAACGACGCGCTGGCCACCGGTGACCCCGAGGTCGTCGCGGACCGCTACGCCGAGGACGCGGTCCTGGAGCCCACGCTCTCCAACCGGATACGCACCGACCGCGAGGGCATCGTCGACTACTTCGAGCACTTCCTCGCCCAGGACCCGGACGGCGAGATCGACGAGTCCTACGTGGACGTCCTGGCCAGGAACGCCGCGGTGGACTCCGGCGCCTACACCTTCCACCTGACCGACCCCGAGACCGGCGAGCAGCGGGACGTGGCCGCTCGCTACACCTTCGTCTACGAGAAGGACCCGGCGACGGGTGAGTGGCTGATCGTCAACCACCACTCCTCGGCGATGCCGGAGGGCTGACGCGGCCTCGGGTGGGCGGGGCCTCCCCCGCCCACCCCCGCCCACCCCCTGGCCGTCAACTGCCGGGCCCTCTGCCGCCGGGCCCTCTGCCGCCGTCAGGGTCGCCGGGTGGGCGACAGCGTTCGCCAGGACATCAGGGCGGCCACGGCCGAGGCCGCGCCGGCCAGCGCGACGACCAGCCCAGGGGCCACGAATTCGCCCAGCGCGCCTCCGGCCGCGGCGGCCAGGCCCTGCAGCGTCATCGTTCCGGTCAGCAGCAGGCCGAACGCCTGACCGCGCCGCGTCTCGGGCACCGCGTCGAGAAACCTGTGGGCCAGTGCGAGCTGGTAGGCGACGCCGAAACCGGACACCGTCAACAGGACGGCGGCCCACACCGGTGCGGGGCTCAACGCGAACCCCAGCAGCGGCAGTCCGAGCGCGAGCGCGAGCGGGCCGGCCAGCCGCTCCCGGCCCGCAGGGCTCACCAGTCGACCGACGACCAGGTTCCCGGCGAACATCCCCGCGGCGACCGCCGCGAACAGCGGACCGGCCGCGTCAGGCGCGCCGACCTCCGCGGCATACGGGACCAACACGCCCTCGGCACCGACCATCAGCGCCGGCGCCAGCCACTGCGCGAGCAGCAACGCCCGGACCGCGGGCCGGCGCATCAGCGCCCGGTTCACCCGCCAGGTCTCGCTGATGCCGGCCGAACCGCCGGTGCGGCGGCGCGGGTAGTCGGCCAGCCGCAGCCGCAGCAGTCCCGCCGAGGCCAGGCAGGTCGCGGCGGTGATCCAGAGCGCGCCCGGCGCGCCGACAGCGGCGATCAGCATGCCGCCGGCGGCGAAGCCGAGCACCTGCGTGCCGCCGGCCGCCATGGAGAACACGGCACGGCCGAGCACGTAGCGGTCGCCGTCCAGCAGGTCGGGCAGCAGTGCGGTGCGCGAAGCGGAGGCGACGGCGCTGGGCAGACCCGTGACGAACACGAGCGCCACCATGGCCGGTACCGGCAGGACACCGGCCGCGAGCACGGCGCTGACCGCGGTGCGCAGCACCTCGTAGCCGATCATCACGGTGCGCGGGGGCCAGCGGTCGGCGAAGGCCAGGAGCAGCGTGCCGCCCAGGGCATAGGGCAGGAAGCCCGCCGCGTACGCGAGCGCCGACATCAGCGCCGACCCGGTCGCCGCGTAGACGATCACGGACAGCGCGAGCATCCGCACCGTCTCGCCGATCAGGAAGAGCGTGTAGCTGCCGAACAGGACCCGGAACTGCCCCACGGCGAAGACCTCGCGGTAGGTGGCCGGGCGTGGGCCGACGGACGTGGTGGTCATGGCCGACAGCGTCACGGCAGCCAGGCCACCGTGACTATGCTTTCGTGTGGAGGCGAAACATGCTGGCCATCGAGGTGGGACCCGTCGACGTGGCGCGTACCCGCTACGCGATCTCGCCGCTGGGCGAGGCGATGCAGGCGCTGCGCGTCGCGGCCGGCGTGCAGGCCGCCGGCCCGCTCCGGCCGTGGGCCGAGCGCATCGCGCCCCGGTACGAGCGGCTGCGCGGGCAGGTGCCCGCGGTCGGGGCGCTGACGGCGCTGTTCCGCCACGGCGGCTACAACGCCGACTTCATCCATCCGCCACCGTCGGGCTCCGGGGGCGACTTCGCCGCCGAGCTGGCCGTCGTGCGCGCCACGCCGCTGCGCCGTGCCCGCCTGGAACTGGCCCGCAACCTGGCGGGACTGCGGACGCCGCCACGCCACGTGCGGGGCATCCTCGACGCGCCGGACGTGGTCACCCGGCTCGCCGACGCGCTCGAGGCGAGCTGGCGGGCCCTGGTCGAGCCGGACTGGCCGCGGCTGCGGGCGGTGCTGGAGCGTGACCTGGTCCGCCGCGCCGGGCATCTGGCGATGTACGGCTGGGCGGCGGCGCTGTCCGATCTCGACCCTCGGGTGAGCTGGCGCTCGGCGGGGCAGGCCGGGACCATCGAGGTGCGCACGGGCTCGCGGACCGAGTGGGACCGGCACCGGCTGGCCGGCGAGGGCCTGCTGCTGATGCCGACGGTGTTCGGCACGCTGATCAGCTATGTCGAGCCGCCGTGGCCCTACGCCCTGGTCTATCCCGCCCGCGGCATCGCGGACCTGCTCGGCCCCGTGGCGCGTACACCGGGCGGTGAGGCCCTGAGCCGGCTGGTCGGCCCGCGCCGCGCGGACGTGCTGCGGGCGCTGGACGTCCCCGCGACGACGACGCAGCTCGTCGCCCAGCTCGGCCTGAGCCTGGGCACCGTCGGCAGCCATCTGGCGGTGCTGCGCGACGCCGGACTGGTCACCCGCACCCGCACCGGCCGGGCCGTCCGCTACGAACACACACCGCTGGGCGCGGCCCTGGCGAACGGCTGAGTGCCGCCGGGCGGCCCGTCGGGCCAGCAACGACGAGGATCCGCCGTCGTCCTGGCGGTCGGGGAAGGCCGAATCCACGGCTGACCGTTGTCGGGTTTCCGGTGGGCGGCGGGGCCGCCCACCGGAGCACCGGCTACGACTTCTTCCGCAGGGCGATGTGGAGTTCGCGGAGGCGGGCCTCCGAGACCTCGCTCGGGGCGCCCATCAGCAGGTCCTGGGCGTTGCCGTTGAGCGGGAAGGCGATGGTCTCGCGGATGTTCGGCTCGTCGGCCAGCAGCATCACGATCCGGTCGATGCCGGGGGCGATGCCGCCGTGCGGCGGGGCGCCGAAGCGGAAGGCGCGGAGCATGCCGCCGAACTCGGTTTCGACCTCGTCCCGACTGTAGCCGGCGATCTCGAACGCCCGGTACATGAGGTCCGGTTCGTGGTTCCGGATCGCGCCCGAGGACAGCTCGACGCCGTTGCACACGATGTCGTACTGCCACGCCAGGACGTCGAGCGGGTCCTTGCTGTTCAGCGCCTCGATGCCGCCCTGCGGCATGGAGAACGGGTTGTGCGAGAACTCGATCGCGCCGGTGTCCTCGTTCCGCTCGAACATCGGGAAGTCGACGATCCAGCAGAAGCGGAAGACGTTCTCCTCGAAGTGCCCGGCCCGCTTGGCGGCCTCGACCCGGACGACGCCCATGATCTTGGAGACCTCGTCGAAGTCACCGGCCCCGAAGAAGATCGAGGTGCCCGCGGTGGCGCCGACCGCGCCGAGCAGCGCGGAGACGTCGGACTCGGTCAGGAACTTGGCGATCGGCCCGGTCAGCGTCCGGCCGTCCTCGCCGACCCGCACCCACGCCAGGCCCTTGGCGCCGAGCGAGATCGCGAAGGCGCCCAGCTGGTCGAAGAACTTCCGCGGCTGGTCCGCGGTGTCCGGCACGGCGAGCGCCCGCACGTGCTGGTCGGCGAACGCCTTGAAGCCGGAGCCGGCGAACACCTCGGAGACGTCGACCAGTTCCAGCTTGGCCCGCAGGTCGGGCTTGTCGGAGCCGTACTTCAGCATCGCCTCGCGGAACGGGACGCGCGGGAACGGCGAGGTGACGTGCCGGCCGCCGCCGAACTCCTCGAACAGCTCGGTCATCACCTTCTCGATGACGCCGAAGACGTCCTCCTGCTCGACGAAGCTCATCTCCATGTCGAGCTGGTAGAACTCGCCGGGCGACCGGTCGGCCCGCGCGTCCTCGTCGCGGAAGCAGGGCGCGATCTGGAAGTAGCGGTCGAAGCCGGCGATCATCAGCAGCTGCTTGAACTGCTGCGGCGCCTGCGGCAGCGCGTAGAAGGTGCCGGGGTGCAGCCGGGACGGCACCAGGAAGTCGCGCGCGCCCTCCGGCGAGGTGGCCGACAGGATCGGCGTGGCCAGCTCGGTGAAGTCCTGGTCGGTCATCTTCCGGCGGATCGCCGAGATGACCTGGCTGCGCAGCATGATGTTGCGGTGCATCCGCTCGCGGCGCAGGTCGAGGAAGCGGTACTCCAGGCGTCGTTCCTCGTTGACGCCGTCCTCCGCGTTGATCGTGAACGGGATCTGCTCGGCGCCGCCGAGCACCTCGATCTCGCCGACCTCGATCTCGATCTCGCCGGTGCCCAACTCGGGGTTGACGTTCTCCGCGCCGCGCCCGACGACCCGGCCGTCCACCCGCAGCACGGTCTCCTTGGCGAGCGAGCTCAGCCGCTCGTTGACCGCGTCGTAGCCCGCCGAGCCGGGGCGGACGACGAGCTGCACGATGCCGTGGTGGTCACGCAGGTCGACGAAGAGGATGCCACCCAGGTTCCGCCGATTGTGCAGCCAGCCCGACAGCCGGACGTCCTTGCCGATGTCGGTGGCGCGCAGCTCACCGCACGTGTGGGACCGGTACCGATGCATCGCTCATCCAGGTTATTAGCTCTTATGGGACGGTCCCTCAGCGTACCGCCGCGTTCCCGGCCCGCTCGCCCCGCTTCTCCGCCCGCCGGGCGGCCGGGTACCGCCCGCCCGGCGGGAGGCGACATACCGGCATAAGGTAGATCATGATGCGCACCGAGGACGTGCTGGCCGCCTCCGGAACGGGGGTGTGGGTCTGGGACCACGCCCGCGGCGTCGGCGTGCTCGACGCGACGGCCGCGGCGCTCTTCGGTCTCGACGCCGCCCCCACCACCCTCTCCCAGGCGGCCATCAGGTCCCGGATCCCCATCCAGGACTGGATGGAGATGCAGCGCGTCGCCGTCCTGGAACAGTCGGAGGGGCGGGTCGCCGAGCACGAGCTGCGGGTGGTGGACGAGTCGGGCGAGGTGCTCCGCCGGGTGCGTGTCCGCCTCAACCGGGTGGTCGGGGAGGGCCTGGTCGGCACGCTGGTTGAGGTGCCGTCGTTCGCGGAGCGCGAGCGTCCCGAGCGCGAGCGGCCGGGCGGCGTCGACTGGGACTGGGAGCGGGCCAGGGAGGCGTTCGTCCTGGAGGCCGGGCAGGCGCTCTCGGAGGCGAGCACCCCCCAGGAGGTGCTGCGGGAGGCGGCGGCCCTGGCCATGCCCGGGTTCTCGCCCGACGGGATCGCCATCTACTCGCGGGAGGGCGACCGGCTCTGGCTGGCCGAGTACCACGGCACCCCCATCGACACCAGCGGCCTCGAGTTCCCGATGCCGATCAGCGCCCGCTACCCGGCGGCCGAGGTGCTGCGCACCGGGCGCGCGGTCTATCTGAGCACGCCTGAGGAGTACGCCGAGCGCTATCCGCGCTACTGGCCGGTCATCGAGCAGTACCACCGGGCGTCCTGGGCCTATCTGCCGCTGGTGGTGGCCGGCCGGCTCATCGGCTCCTGGCTGGTCGCGTTCACCCACCCCGTGGACTTCACCATCGAGAACCGCGCCATGCTCTCCACCCTGGCCAGGCAGCTGGCCCAGGCGCTCTCCAGGACGTTCCTCCAGGACACCGAGCGCGAGCTGGCCGCCGACCTCCAGCACACCATGCGCCCCTCGCCGCGCCCCGTGGTGCCAGGAATGCAGGTGGCCGCCCGCTACGTGCCCACCGGCGGCGGGCTGCGGGTGGGCGGCGACTGGTACGACGTCATCCCGCTGCCGTCCGGCCGGGTGGCGCTGGTCATCGGGGACGTGCAGGGGCACGACGTGCGGGCGGCCGCCGTGATGGCGCAGCTGCGGATCGCGCTGCGCGCCTACGCCTCGGAGGGGCACCGGCCGGACGCCGTGCTGGCCCGCGCCTCCCGGTTCCTCGCCGGGCTGACCGGCGGCGACGGGGCGGGGGACGACCCGCGCTTCGCGACCTGCCTCTACCTGGAGGTGGACCCGCCGACCGGCACCCTGGACGTGGCCAGGGCCGGACACCTGGATCCCGGGATGGTGCTGCCGGACGGCCGGCTGCTCACCCGGCCCACGGCCGGCGGGCTGCCGCTCGGCGTCGACGGCGTCGAGGGGGTCGGGAGCGACTACCCGACGACCAGGCTCAACCTCCAGCCGGGCGAGATCCTGCTGCTCTGCACCGACGGCCTGGTGGAGACCGGCCACCGCGACCTGGACGTGGGCTGGGCCAGGCTCGGCCGGGCGCTGCGCGGGCTGAGCGGGATGGACCTCGGGGATCTCGCGGACGCGCTGATCGAGTCCGTGCAGGAGCCGACCGCGGAGATCCCTGGCCACGCGGTGACGGCGACGACGGCGCTGGCCCGCGCCGACCGGGACGACATCGCGCTGGTGCTGCTGCGGCGCCCGGCCGGGGTCGCCGGGCAGCCGTCCGAGGTGTCGGCGCGGGTGCGGCGTCTGGTGCTGGTGGTGGGGCAGTCGGAGCCGGCGAAGATCGCCGAGGCCCGGCGGGAGTTGACGGCGATGCTGCACGAGTGGGCGGACGCGGAGCGGGTGTTCGGGGCGGTGTTGATGCTCTCCGAGCTGCTGGCCAACGTGTTGCGGCACACGGACGGGGACGCGCTGCTGGTGGCCGAGTTGAGCGGCCGGCCGGGCGACCGGCTGCTGCGGATCGAGGTGAGCGACCCGAGCGACCAGTTGCCGCACCTGCGGGCGCCGGGCGAGCTGGCCTCCTCGGGGCGCGGGCTGCTGCTGATGGACTCGCTCTGCGACGCCTGGGGCTCGGCGCCGCGCGGGATGGGCAAGACGACCTGGTTCGAACTCCACGAGCGGCAGCCGGCCGAGGACGAACCGTCGGGCGCGTAGCCCGAACGGTCGGCCGGGGGGTGGCGCCCGCTCTAGGTTGAGTCAACGTCCTTATCCCATGAGGGGGAGGCTCGATGAGCCAGCTCACGCGAGACGGCGGCGGCCGCAGCATGCAGGGCCGGGTGATCGACGAGATGCGGCGTCGCATCATCAGCGGCGACCTCCCGGCGGGCGCGAGCCTGTCCGAGGTCGTGCTCGCCGAGTCGTTCGGCGTCAGCCGGACGCCGGTCCGCGAGGCGCTCAAGCAGCTCCAGACCGAGGGCCTGGTCGAGATCAGACCCCGGGTCGGCACCTTCGTGACCGCGCCTTCGCGCCGCGAGATCACCGAACTCTTCGAGATGAAGGAACTGTTGGAGGGGGCGGCGGCCAGGCTGCTCGCGCAGCGCGGCCGGGTCCCCGAACTCGACCGCCTGGAGGAGAACCTGCGCGCGGCCGACGCCGCCGTCGCGGCCGACGACCGCGACGGCTACGCCAAGCTGGTGCAGGAGTTCCACGACCTGCTGATCGCCGGCGCCGACAACGCCAAGCTGGCGTCGCACTACCGGATCCTGATGAACCAGCTGGCCTACTCGCGCCTGGTGACCACCTCACTCAGCCAGCCGGGCCGCGCCCAGCTCTCCGACCGGGAGCACCACCACGTGCTGGAACTGATCACCGCCAAGGACGGCGACAGCGCGGAGCGGGTGATGCGGGAGCATGTGCGGGCCAGCCGGCGGGCGTTGATGACCAGCCTGGACGCGACGGAGCGGCCCGCCGGCGCCTAACCCACGGCGGGCGCCCGGTGCCCGGCCAGCGTGAACCGGCGGTCGGGTCCCACCAGGCCGGCCGCCAGGTCGGCCGCTATCTCGCCGATCAGCGGGGCGAACTTGGCGCCGTGCCCAGAGCAGGGCGAGCACACCACCACCGGACCGACCCGGTCGAGCAGGAAGTCCTCGCTCGGGGTGGAGGTGTAGAGGCAGGTGGCCTCGTTGAACGGCTCGGGCGTGAGGCCGGGCAGCCAGTCGCGCACGTAGTCGACCAGCCGCGCGCGGACCGCCGGGTCGACCACCCCGTCCCTGGTGTCCGGGTGGTGCAGCACGCGACCACGGTGCGCGGCGGCCTTCCACCCGCCGCCGGGGCCGCCGTCCCGACCGCCGGGCAGGCTGTACACGGCCAGGTCGGACTCGTCGTGGATGATCACCGGCCAGTGCTCGGACGCCGCCGGATCGCGCCGCGGGAAGTGGAAGATCTGCTGCTGGGTCACGGTCAACGGCGGCAGCGGGACGAGGTCGCCGAGCAGCCCCGCGACCCAGGCGCCGGCGGCCACCACGACCCGGCGGGCGGTCAGCGGCCCGCCGTCCGTCTCGACCCGCACCCGCTCCGCGCCCTCGACGACGATCCGCCGCACCGGCGTCTCGGCCCGCACCTCGGCGCCGCGCCGCTCGGCGAGCGCCGCGAACGCGGCCACCGCGGCGGCCGCGTCCACCGTGCCGGCCTCCGGCTGGTACAGCACAGGCCCGTCGAACCGCAGCCCAGGCCAACGGCGTTCGGCCTCGGCGGACGGCAACAGCTCGTGCTCGACCCCGCACTCGGCGAGAGTGGCGGCGATCCGCTCCGGCTCGCGGACCGGGCCGTGGTCGACGCCGCCGGTGATCCGCAACAGCCGCTCGTCGGCGTCCACCTCGAGCTCGCGCCACAGCACCATGGCCTGGCCGGTGAGCCGCACGTAGTGCGGCTCGTGGTAGGCGCGCCGCACGATGCGGGCGCTGCCGTGCGAGGAGCCGCGGGCGTGCCCGATCGGGAACTGCTCCAACAGCGCCACGGAGCGGCCGCGTCTGCTGGCCGCCCAGGCGGTGGCCGAGCCCATCAGCCCGGCCCCGACCACCGCGATCTCCACGTCCGTCGTCATACGCGCCTCCCCGGATGTCGCGAGCCTCCTGGGCCGTCGAACCTAGCCGCTGCGCGGGCAACCGGCTACCGTCCGCGCACGACTTCCCACCGGCCGGTGGGGGCCTCCCCACCCACCCGCCCTTCGTTCCACGCTCCGCGCGGCTCGGCCCCCGGGCCCTGGCGGGCCCAGCCGGTGTGCGGCGGCTGCGCCGGCCGAGCAAGCGCCCTGTGCTCCGCGCAGGCGGGCCGCGCCGCCGGGCGGGCGTGG
>NZ_BAAGPR010000157.1:0-13091 GCF_054783955.1 Streptomyces mayteni
GACCTCGGTGACGTCGTCGTAGAGCGGCGGGGTGGCGTCGTCGGTGCCGTGGCGGAGGAAGAGCAGGTCGCCCTCCTGGACGCCCTGGGCGGCGAGCGGCACCGCGGTGTCGAGCCGGGTGCCGTCGGCGCGGCGCAGCACCCAGCCGCCGTGCCGGACGCCGCCGTCCTGGGTGGCGTCCTCGCCCGCGTGTCGCAGCAGCGTCGGCAGCAGTCGGGCGAGCGGCACCCCGGCGGGCACCGCGAGGTCGGCGCGGCTGGTGGGTCCGGCGACGCCGATGCGGACGAACTCGGCGCCGCCACCGGGGGCGTGCGGCGCGGCGTCGCCTGGGGCGACCGGCGCGGTGGCCGACGGCTGGGTGAGGCTGCCGCTCATGAGGTGGTCCTCGGGCTCGGATCAGAAGAGGAAGGGACAGAAGGGGTGGCAGGGCCGGAAGGAGAGGTGGCGTGGGGCGAGTCGGACCGGACGAGTTGGACGGGCACGTTGCCGAGCCTGCGGTGGGTGAGCAGGGCGCGGCCCTTCTTGCGGGTGGCCGGCTTGAAGCCCCAGATCGGCATCTCGTCCTTGGGGATGCTGAGCAGCGCGCCCGGCAGGTTCAGCTCCTTGAGGCGGCCGAGGATGGGGTCGACGACGGCGCGGGAGGCGCCGCCCGCCTGCCGGGTGATGTAGAGGTGGAGGCCGATGCCCCTGGCGTGCGGCAGGAAGTCGAGCAGTGGCTTGAGGGGGTTGCCGCGGCTGGTCGAGACGAGGTCGTAGTCGTCGACGAGGAGGTAGATCTCGGGGCCGGTCCACCAGGAGCGGTCGCGCAGTTGCTCGGGGGTGACGTCGGTGCTGGGGAGCCGCTTCTTCAGGCCGTCCGCGAGGCCGCCGACGACCTCGGTCGACCGCTCCTGGGTGGTGGAGTAGCCCAGCAGGTGGGGGCCGTCGAACTCGCGGAGCATCGTCATCCGGTGGTCGAGGATGATGAGCTTGGCCCGGTCGGGGGCGTAGCTGTCGATGACCTGGTGGGCGACGGCCCGCAGCAGCGACGTCTTGCCGGACTCGGTGTCGCCGATGGCGATCAGGCCGGCGTCCTCGCCCGGCGTGAAGACGACGGGTTCCAGCCGGTTGCCCTCGATGGCGACGGTGACGCCCCTGACCGCGGCGGCCTCGGCGGCCCCGGTGGCGGACAACACGTCGGCGAGCGGGAAGCTGGTGGGCAGCAGCCGGACGCGGGGGGCGACCTGGCCCTGCCAGGCGTCCCTGATCCGGCGCACCAGGTCGCCGACGCCGTCCGCGATGCCGGTGTCGGAGCGGACGCCGTCCACCCGGGGCATGGCGAGCAGGAAGTGCAGGGAGTCGGTGGTGATGCCGCGGCCCGGGCGGCCGGTGGGGATGGTGCGTTGGGCCTTGCGGTCCATCTCGGAGTCGAGCGCGTCGCCGAGCTTGAGCTCGATCTTGGTGCCGATCATGTCCCGCATGCCCATGCGCATGTCGAGCCAGCGGTTGCCGGTGATGACGAGGTGGATGCCGTAGGTCAGCATGCGGCCCGCGGTGGCCATCAGGGTGGCCTCGAGCTCGGGGTAGCTCTGCCGCAGCACCGCCCAGCCGTCGACCACCAGGAAGACGTCACCGAAGGCGTCATCGACGCGGCCCTCGGCGCGGGCGGCGCGGTAGGCCGCCATGGACTCGACGCCGGACTCGCGGAACCTGGTCTCGCGGCTCTCCAGCAGTTCGAGGATCTCGGCGACGGTGCGGTTGACGATCTCGGCGTCGAGCCGCCCGGCCACCCCGCCGACGTGCGGCAGGCCGGCGAAGGGGAACAGCGTGCCGCTGAAGTCGAGGCAGAAGAACTGCACCTCCCACGGCGTGTGGCGGAGCGCGAGGGAGGCGATCAGCGAGCGGACGCCGGTGGACTTGCCGCTGTGCGGGCCGCCGACGATGGCGACGTGGCCGCCGGCGCCGGTGAGGTCCAGCTCCATCGGGTCGCGCCGCTGGTGGAAGGGGCGGTCGACGACGCCGACGGTGGCGGTGAGCGGCGGCCTGGTCGGCGCGGCGCCGAAGCCGCGGCCCGGCCGGACGGCGAGGTCGCCGTGCAGCCGGTCGAGCGGTTCCGGGGCGTCGAGCGGCGGCAGCCAGACCTGGTGGGCCTGCGTGCCGTGTCCGGTCATCTGCTCCACCATGACGCCGAGCACGGTGGGGCCGAGGTCCTCGGCCTCGTCGAACTCGTCGACGCGCGGCTGGGGTTCGGGCTCGGGGTCCTGCTCCTCTGCCGGCACCGGCACGTAACCCGCGGGGAACGGGCGGATGTTGATGCCGCCGCCGAGCGCGGCGCCGGTGGTCTCGTCGCCGGTGCGGTAGGGGCCGGAGACGTAGGCGGCGCGGAACCGCTTCAGCGTCGTGGTGTCGGTCTTGAGGTAGCCGTGGCCCGGGGCGCTCGGCAGGTGGTTGGCGTCGGGCACGCCGATCGCGGTGCGGGACTCCGACTCGGAGAAGGTGCGCAGGCCGATCCGGTAGGAGAGGTGGGCCTCCAAGCCGCGCAGCCGGCCCTCGTCCAGGCGCTGGGAGGCCAGCAGCAGATGCAGCCCGAGCGAGCGGCCCAGCCGGCCGATCTGCACGAAGAGGTCGGCGAAGTCGGGCTTCTGGGCGAGGAGTTCGGAGAACTCGTCGACGACGATGAACAGGCTGGGCAGCGGCGCGAGGTGAGCTCCGCGTTGGCGGGCGCGCTCGTAGTCGCGGATGGAGACGAGGTTGCCGGCGTCGCGCAGCACCTCCTGCCGCCGGTTCATCTCGCCGGAGAGCGCCTCCCGCATCCGGTCGACCAGGGTGAGGTCGTCCTCCAGGTTGGTGATCACGGCGGCGACGTGCGGGAGTTCCGACATGCCGGCGAAGGTGGCGCCGCCCTTGAAGTCGACCAGCACCAGGTTGAGCTGGTCGGAGGCGTGGGTGCTGGCCATGCCGAGCACCAGGGTGCGCAGCAGCTCGGACTTGCCCGATCCTGTGGCGCCGACCAGCAGCCCGTGCGGGCCCATGCCGTTCTGCGCGGACTCCTTGATGTCGAGGTCGAGGACGCCGCCTTCGGCGGAGACGCCGATCGGGGTCCGCAGCCGGTCCCGCATCGGGCGCGGGCGCCAGAGCCCTTCGAGGTCGAGGCGGCCGGGGTCGGCTATGTGGAGCAGGCTTGGCAGGGTGTTGACGGTGGTGGTCAGGTCCTCGGCGTCGCCGGTGCTCTGGGCGATGTCGGCGCGGAACCTGGCGAGTTGGCGGGCCAGCGCGTCGGCCTCGGGCTCGGAGAGCGCGTCGGCGGTGCCGAGTTCGTCGCTGGTCTCGCCGGCGAGGACCGAGAGCCGTCCTTCGGCGACGTCGAGCCGGACGCCGTGTGCCTCGGTGAGTGCGGCGGCCCGGCCGTCGACGTCGAGGACGGTGACGCCCTGCATGCCGTTGGGGTCGAGCAGCGCCTCGCCGCCGGTGACCAGGCCGCCGTCCAGGATCAGCAGCAGGTGCGGCAGGTCGGGGTCGGGTTCCGCGTCGCGGTTGAAGCGGGTGCGGCGGGTGAGCTCGGCGCCCAGCCAGTCCTCCAGGACGGCGAGGCTGGGGTGCGTCATCCGGACCGGGCCCACATGGTCCTTCTCCTCGGGGTGGTGGGCGTGCGGCAGCCACTTGAGCCAGCTCCAGCGCGGGCCCTCGATGTCGGCGGCGCAGAGCAGCACCCGCAGGTCCTTGGGCGAGTGGAAGGTGACGGCGTGCGCGACGACAGCCCTGATCAGCGCCCTGGCGTCCGCGCGGTCACCCGCGCTGGTGACGCCGACGGAGGCGAAGCGGCGCAGCGCGACCTGGACGGGCAGTTCGGGGACGACCGAGTGCGCCTCGATGAACCGTTTGAGCGCCACGGCGGACAGCGGGTCCAGGTCCTCGACGGGCGCGGACTCGCCGGGCACCAGCGGGGTGGCGAGGTAGCGGGGGCCGCGGCCGACCCGGACGACGCCGAAGTCGGCGTCGGTGCCGCGGCGTTCCCACAGCCGGCGGCTGCCGGCGAGCGACCAGAGGGTGCCGGGGGCCGGCGCGTTCCACTCCAGGGCCTCGCGCTGGGCCTCGGCGGTGCGGCGCACCTCGGTCCTGGTGCGCTCCAGGTAGCGCAGGTACTCGTGGCGCTCGTTGCGTGCCTGGCTCTTCGCGTTGCCGCGCTGCCGCACCACCGAGCCGACGACCATCGCCAGGCAGGACACCAGGAACATGGAGCCGACGATGTAGCCGATGGGGCCGCGGCCCATGGTGAGCATGTAGAGGACCGAGCCGAGCCCGCTGAGCGCGGGCAGGGCGGTCATCCAGAGGTTGTTGTCCTCGGGCTTCGGCAGCGGTGGCGGAGCCTTGAGCACCAGTTCGGTCGAGGGCGCGGCGGGCTGGGACGCGCGCGCCGGTCGCCGGAACACGGTGGTCGGGCTGGTCACGATCTTCTTTGCCTCTCAGGCCGGTCATCGCCAACGCCAAGATCCCGCCCCATGGTAGGGCGACTCCTGGCGTGCGCACGGGGCCCCTGGGGCGGCCGTCTATCCCGGGGAAGTGCCTGGCGTCAGATTGCATCCGCGATCATGATCGCGGCTAGGGGCGCCGTGTACCAGACACGTATCAGTTCCGTACGGCTCCGTCTCGGCCGACGGTCGCGGTTGACAGCCTCAGCCCACGGTCTCCTTGTAGGCGCGGTCCAACTGGCTGGCCTCCCAGCTGTATCGGCCGGACACGCCGATGACCTCCCGGTGCAGGTCCTCCTTGCTGACGTCGGGGTCGGTGCTGGGGTCGCGGAACCTGGTGTCGCCGAGGCCGTCGTAGTCGGCGGCGACGGCGGCCCTGGCGACGATGGTCTCGGTGACCCAGTCGCCGTACTGGATCGAGTCGAGCCGGGTGTTCTCGGCGGCGATGGCCGGGTCGGGCTGGGAGTAGCGGAACATCTCGCCGAGGCCGTACGCGCCGACCCGGATGGCCATCTTGGCGGGCAGCGGGGCGACCATGTCGCGGACCATGGCGCCGGCCTGGCCGATGGCGGTGACGGCGGACGCCTGCCGCCGGTTCTCGTCGCCGACCGACACGGCGGCGTTCTGGGCGTTCTCGACGGTGCCGGCGATCCGGCCGATGCCCTCGAACGCGGCGCCCTCGTCGTGCCGGCCCTCGGGGTCGCGGGTGAACGCGTTGTAGGCGGTGACCTCCTGCCAGGTGGTGACGCCGTCGAGGAAGTCCTGGCTGGCGTCCGACTCGCCCCGCAGGAGCATGTCGAACAGGCCCTGCCGGTCGTCGCGGGAGAGCCCGAATGAGTAGCGGTAGTCGGTGCCGTACAGGTCGCGGTCGGTGCGGGCGTTCGGGTCGTCGGGGTCGGTCGGCACGTCGAAGGAGCTGTCCTCGGACGCCTTGGAGACCATGTCGAGGTACTGGACGGCGGTGTCGCCGATGGCGTCCTGGAGGGCGGTGTGGTCGGCGGGGAAGTAGCCGGGCAGTCCCTGGGCGAGCACGTCGTTCCTGTGGTCGGGCGCGTCGGTGAGCACGTGGTAGGCGGCCTCGACGTAGGCCCTGGCCTCGTCGCTGTTGTGGTCGACGCCGTCGGGGACGGTGGTGCCGGCCCTGATCAGGTCGCCGGCGCCCGAGCTGTCCTCCCAGTGCAGGCCGAGCAGGTTGTCGCGGAAGACGTCGTCGTTCAACAGGTCGGCGGAGGCGCCCGTGTTGAGGGACGTGGTGCGCAGCAGGTCCCGGCTGAAGGTGTTGTCGGTGCCCAGGTACTCGCTGTTGGTGCGGAACTGGACGTCGACGGCGGCGTGCGCGAGGTCCGTCGCGAAGACGTCGCCAGGGGGCACGGTGGCGGTGGAGAGCAGGGCGCCGAAGTCGTTGAACCGCCTCAGCGCCGGCCGGTACTCGGAGTTGCCGATCGGGTAGAGGCCGGTGCCTTCCCGGTAGTCGTAGACGTACTCCCGGATGCCGTCCGGGATCAGCTCCTTGTTCTCCGGGATGGTGATGTCGATGCCGCCGTACTCGGCGCCGGTCAGCAGGTTGATGCCGTTGGCGACGCGGCGCAGCGCGGTGTTGTCGCCCTCCGGGTCGCGCAGCGCGCCGAGGGCGGCGAGGTCCTCGGCGTCCAACTGCTCGTAGAACTCCAGCAGATAGGCCCGCTCCTGGGGGTTGAGGAACGACAGGTTCTCGCTGCCCGGCTTGTCGGGGTCGGCGAACACGCCGAGGGCGATGCCGTCCAGGCCCTCGGTGTAGCGGAGCAGCACGTCCCGGTCGGGGTGTTCCTTGGCCAGTTCCTCGGCGATGCGCTGGCCGGCGAAGGTGGCCATCTCCTCGGTGGTGAACAGGTCGAAGGGGCCGCCCGACAGGTCGTAGCCGAGGTCGCCGAGCTCCTGGCCGAACTCGGCGAGCCTGGTGCGGTACGCCTCGATGGCCTCGGTGATCTCGCCGTCGGTGGCGACGGCGTCGTCGGCGGCGTCCTGGAGGTGCCGGTCGCGGATCTCGTCGGCCAGCGATCCCCGCAGGCTGTACACGGCGCGGGACCAGTCCTGTTCCGGCGTGATGCCGAGGGTGCGGCCGCGGTAGGAGACGTCGAGCGGGGCGATGGGCCGCACGACGCTCGTCGGGGCCGCGGGCATGGCGGCGACGGCGGCCTCCAGGGCGCTCTGCCAGCCGTTCCACTCGTTGATGGCGGCGCTGACGTGCCGGGTGCGGCCCTCCTCGAGGCCGCCGTCGCCGAGGACGAGGCGGAGCACCTCGTCGTCGGCGTCGATGGCGCGGTTCATCGCGCGGACCAGGTAGCCGACGACGCGGTCGATGTCCTGGCCGTTGCCCTGGAGTCCTTCGGCGGTCTCGTCGATCCGCCCGTCGCCGTCGACCAGCGAGTCGCCGTCGAGGCCACCCGCGTAGATGCCGGTCTCGGTGGCCTGGGAGGCGAGTTCGCCGGCGTCGGCGGCCTCGCCAGCGGCCCGGGCGTAGACGGCGGCCGTGTCGGCCATGTCGTCGGGCCTGATCTCCTCGGCGAACTCCCGCTGCCTGGTCCAGGGCTTTCTGCCCGCCTTCTCCTCTACCTCGTCCGGCGTGAAGTTGAAGTCAGGCACTCGCTCGTCCCCCGCAGCGTTTCCGATCACAGTCGCCCCCAACCTCCGTGGAGGCCGGGGCCGTGCCGTTTCGGTCGCGTTACCGGGGGTCGAAGCGTCGGTGAACGGTGGTCAGTAGGGCGACCCGCGCCGAACGGCGCCGGTCAGCGGCTCACTGGTGTGCCGGTCGTGACCACTGGCCGCCGTCGGAGGCGTCGCGCTTGATGGCGTCGTTGTATCCATCGATCAACGCGGCCTGGTAGTGCGGGAAGACGTCGCCCCCGATCGTGTCGCTCGCCGAGAACACCTCACTCGGGCGGAAGTTCTCGTCGCCCTGACGCGGCAGCGTGTCCGCGTGCCGGCTCGCCGCCCCGTCGTAGTCGGCGTCGATGGCGGCCTGGGCGACCTGCTTCTTGAGCGGCCCGTCCCCGTAGTTCTCCGCGTCCCACTGCGCCTGCGCCACCGCCTCGTTGCCGGCGGGGAGGCCGTAGCGCAGGCCCTCGGTGATGCCGTAGGCGGCGGCGGTGGTGACGGCGTTGAACTTGCCGAAGTCGACGAGGGTGTTGGCGACGGAGGCACCGAGGGAGATCGCGCCGTAGGTCGTGTACTGCTGTTTCGAGTAGTCCGACACGTCGTGGTCATCCTGCACGCGGACCTGGGTGCCGGCGACGCGGGCGATGTTGCGCATCGTCGATGTCTCCTCGTGGTGCCCCGAAGCCGCGTCGCGCGTGAAGGCCCCGGTGGCGGTGTCCCGTTGCCAACGGCCCACTTCCTCGAAGAACGCCTGCCGGGTCTCCTCCTCGCTCTCGTTCATCACGGCGAACAGCCGTTCGCGTTCCGCGCCGGTCAGCTCGAAGGAGTACAGGTGGTCCCGGCCGTTGCGGTTCCGCGCCGTCCAGGGGTTGTCGCCGTCCGGGTCACTCGACGCGTGGTACCCACCCTCCTGGGAGCCGGCCGAGACGTGGTCCATCCACTTCAGCGTGACGTCGCCGATCGCCCGCTGCAGCGAGCCGTGGTGGGGCCAGAGGGCCTCGTCGACCGCGCTGTCGGCGTTGATCACCCGCTTGTGGTCGCCCGCTTCGCTCAACAGCTGGTAGGCGGCCTCGGTGTACTGGGCGGCCGCCGGGTCGTTGTGGTCGACCCCGGCCGGGAGCAGCGCGCCGGAGCGGATCAGGTCGGCCGCCCCGTCGCTCTCGTGCCAGACCGTGTTGAGGAAGTCCGAGCGGAAGTCGTCGTCGGCCAGGAGGGCGGCCGCGGCCTCGCTGTTCCGCGACGCGGCGGTGAGCAGGTCGCTGCTCCCGGTGTCCGTCACGTAGTCCGTGAAGTGGATGTTCCACCCGGGCTGCAGCTGCGCCAGGCCCTGGATGTCGACGGCCGTACGAGCCATGTCCTTGGCGAACTGGTCGCCTGGCGGGACGACGGTGTGCGACATGAGGTCACCGAACTGGTTGAAGAGCGCCAGCTCCTTGATGAAGTCCTGGCCCTCGGTCGGCCCGTACTCGTAGATGGGGTACAGGCCGCCCTGCTTGTCGTCGTACACGAACCGGCGGACGAACTCGGGCAGCGCCTGCCGGCCGGCCTCCGTGCTCGGGTCGTGACCGCCGAGCTCGGGATCGGCCAGCATGGCGATGCCGTTGGCGAGGTTGACCTTCGACTCGTCCCAGCCCTCGATCTTCGTGGCCAGGGAGGCCAGCACCTCGGGGTCGTCGATCCGGCCGATGAAGGCCTCCAGGTAGGCGAGTTCGGCGTCGGTCAGCCTGCGGGAAGGCTCACCGGGATTCAGCGAGTCCCCGTAGACGGCGTCCGCGATGCCCTCGAGACCCTGGCTGTACATGGCCAGCAGTTGCTGATCGGGGTCGTCCTTCTTCAGCTCCTCGAGGAACTTCCCCGCCGAGTACTCGGCCATTTCCTCGGTGGTCCAGAGCCCCAGCGGACCGGACAGGTCGTACCCCAGTCCCTGCAGTTCGGCGCCGTACTCGGCCAGCTGGGTCCGGTATGCCTCGATGACGTCCGTGATCTCGCCGTCGGCGGTGACGGCGTCCTCCGCGGCGTTGCCGAGGTGCTTCTCGCGGATCTCGGTGGCCAGGGAGCCGGGGAGGCTGTAGACCGCGCGGCTCCAGTCCTGTTCCGGGGCGATGCTCAGGGTCCGGCCGCCGTAGCTGACGTCGATCGTCATGATGGGCCGCAGCACGAAGCTCTCGCCCAGCGGGTTGCTCGGCACGGCGGCCTCCAGGGCGCTCTGCCAGCCGTTCCACTCGTTGACCGCGGCGCTGACGTGCCGGGTGCGGCCCTCGTCCAGGCCGCCGTCGCCCAGCACCAGGTCGAAGACCTCCTCGTCGGCCTCGATCGCCCGGTTCATCGCGCGGACCAGGTAGCCGACCACGCCGTCCATGTCCTGGCCATTGCCCTGCAACCCGCGGGCCGTAGCGTCGATCCTGCCGTCCTCGTCCACCAGGGAGGCGCCGTCGAGCCCGCCGGCGTCCGCGCCGATCTCGGTGGCGTGCTCGGCCAGTTCACCGGCTCCGGAGGCCTCGCCGGCGGCCCGCGCGTACACCGCCGCGGTGTCGGCCATGTCGTCGGGCGCGATCTCCGAGGAGAAGTCACGCTGTCTCGTCCAGGGGCGCCGCTCGGCCTTCGCCTCGACCTGGGCGCTGGTGAAGTTGAAGTCGGGCAAGGTGGTGCCTTTCTCAGTCCCCCCGTGGGGTGGTGCGTCAGTTGGCGGTGGCGTCGTTGTAGAGGGCGTCGTCGTATCCCTCGATCAGGGCGTCGCGGTAGCCGTTGTAGTCCCCCTCAATGCCCTTGGTCGCGCGGCTCACGTCGTCCTGATCCACATTGGGGGAGGCCGGGTCGGGCAGCTTGATTTTCTTGCCGTCGTCATCGAAGCCGGCGCCGTGGTAGTTCGTACTGATGGCGGCCTCGGCGACGGTGCGCCGCACCGCGTTGTCACCGAAGTTCACGGCGTCCCACTGCGCCTGCTTGTGCTCGGCGGCGCCGTCGGGGAGCGAGTAGCGCAGCGCCTCCGTGACGCCGTAGGCACCCGCCGAGGTGATCGCGTTGCCCTTGCCGAAGTCCACCAGGGTGTTGAGCACGGACGCGCCGGTGGAGATGGCGCCGTACGAGGAGAACTGCAACTTCGAGGAGTCGTCCGCGGGCTCCACCCGCTGCACGTACTCGACGGTGCCGGCCACCCGGCCGATGTCGTGGAAGGTCGCGGACTGCCGTTCGTGGCCGCTCGACCCGTCGCGGAGGAACGCGTCGTGGGCGGTCTGCGCCTCCCAGGCGCCGACCCCCGCGAAGAAGTCCTGCCGCACGTCCTCGTCGCCGGAGTTCAAGAGGGAGAACAGCGCCCTGCGATCGTCGCCGTTGAGCTCGAAGGAGTAGAGGTAGTCCTGGCCGTGCAGGTTCTCGTCGGTGAACTCCCTGCCGTCGGTGGACGCGAAGAACTCGGTGTCCTCCGAGCCCTTGGACAGCATGTGCATGTACTCGAGCCCCGTGTCGCTGATCGCGCGCTGCAGCGCCCGCTGGTCCAGGGCCATCGGACCGTCCTGCGGGCCGCCCTGGCCGAGGATGTACCGGCCGTTGTCGGGCGCGTCGGCGAGCAGGTTGTACGCGGCCTCGACGTACTGTCTGGCCTCCGGGTCGTTGTGGCCCACGCCCTCGGGGATGGAGGTGCCGGCCCTGATCAGGTCGCCCGCGCCGTAGCTGTCCTGCCACCACTGGCCGAGGAACTCGTCGCGGAAGTCGTCGTCGTTGAGGAGCGCCGCGGACGCCTCGGTGTTGCGGGAGACGGTGGTCAGCAGCCCGCTGCTGCCGGTGTTGGCGACCTGCTCGTCGGCGTAGATGCCGAGCGCCTGCTGCACGCCGGTGCGGGCCTGGATGTCGAGGGCGGCGTTCGCTATGTCCTCGGCGAAGGCGTCGCCCGGTCTGAGGGAGCCGTGCGACATGATGTCGCCGAAGCCGTTGAAGAGTTGGAGCTCCTCACGGAAGCCGTCCGGGTCGGTGGTGTCGCTGTCGCCCGGCCACATCCGGCCGTTCTCGTAGTCGTAGACGAAGCGGCGGACGACCTCGGGCAGCGCGGCGCGGCCCGCCTCGGTGTTCGGGTCGTACCCGCCGATTTCGGGGTCGGTCAGCATGGTGAGGCCGTTGGCGATGTTCCGCTTGGCCTCGTCCCAGCCGTCGATCGTGTTGCCGAGGGAGGCCAGCGCCTCGGCGTCGACGCCCGAGAAGAAGGTGTCCAGGTAGGCGCGTTCCTCCGCGGTGAGATCGCGCAGCGGGTCGCCGGGGTTGGCGGAGTCGCCGAAGATGGCGTCGGCGATGCCGGAGAGCCCCTGGGTGTACATGGCGAGCAGCTGCTGGTCGGGCTCGTCCTTCGCCAGCTCCTCGGTCAGTTTCTCGGCGGCGTACTCGGCCTGCCCCTCCGTCGTCCACAGACCGAGCGGTCCCGCCAGGTCGTAGCCGAGGCCCTGGAGCTCGCTGCCGTACTCCATGAGCCGCTGGCGGTAGGCGTCGATGTGGTCGCTGATCTCGTCGTAGCTGGCCTCGGCGCTGTCCACGGCCCGGTCGAGGTGCTTCTCGCGGATCTCGGCGGCGAGGCTGTCCGGCAGCGAGTAGACGTAGCCGCCGCCCGACTCGGCCTGGTCGGCGTTGATCGTCTTCCCGTTGTGGGTGACGGCGACGGCGACGGTGCCGGAGATGGCCCCGCTGTTGTTGGCCTCGGTGACGGCGCCCCGCAGCGCCGACTGCCAGCCGTTCCACTCGTCGACGGCGTCCTGGAGGTGGTCGGTGTACTTCTTCTCGAGACCCTGGGGGCCGTGGATCTCGTCCTGGACGTCCGACTCCGCGTCGATGGCCCGGTTCATCGCCTGGACGAGGCGGGTGACGACCTCGTCCATGTCCGCGCCGTTGCCCTGCAGGCCGCGGGCGGTCTCGTCGATCCGGCCCTCGTCGTCCACCAGTGAGGCGCCGTCGAGGCCGCCGGACTCGGCGCCCAACCTGGTGGCCTCCTCGGCGAGTTCGCCGCTGTTCTCGGCCTCCCCCGCCGCACGCGCGTAGACCGCGGCCGTGTCGGCCATGTCCTCGGGGTCGATCTCCTCGGAGAACTCCCTCTGTCGGGTCCACGGCTTCTTCTCGCCGGCCTTTCCTTCGACTTCATCTCTCGTGAAATCAAGCTTCGGCACGACGGGCTCCTTGGACTCAGGTACAGAGGGAGGTCATCCTTGAACTCGCTTGCTTTCGTTGGTGAACAAATTCTTACCCGATGATGAAGCGTTAACGCTAGACAGCGTCCGAAATACCCCGAAAAATGGGAGAGTTGCGGGACTCCACCGAGGAGGCGGCGACATTGACAGCAGCCTCGGCCTCGACGTCCATCTCCTCGCCGGTGCCGGCGACGAAATTGTCCGCCCCGGCCATGCCCTCCCGGCCCTCCGCCGCCCGCGAGACGCCCCGTGACTGCGTGTCACGCGTGCTGATCACGGCGTTGACGAAGGCGTCGGCGCCGGCGTAGCTACTGGCGTTGGGGGTCGCCCGGTCCAGATAGCGCCGCGTGCTCTCCGCCATCTCGGCGGTCTCGTAACTGCCTCGCGCGGATTCCCGGAAGCCGTCCGGAATGTAGTAAAGGCCGTCACCGGACATGGTTTCTTCCCTTCCGTGGTGGCGGATCTCCGCGCCCCGGCACGGGCCGGGGCGCGGAGATCCGCCGTCATTCCAGCGGAGCGCCTAGGCGCCGAGCACTCCGTTACTGGCGTTCCGATTCGACGCCCATACCGCGGGATCCTCGGTCAGCTCCGTCGGCTTGCCCATGCGGCCGCGCTCGTCCTTGTCACGGTCCGACCGCTTGGCTCCCGGGGAAGGAGGGGGGGTGCTCCCCGGACGCCCGGTCAGCCCGTGCCGGGCGGACGCGTCCCTGGCTCCCGACCGCCAGGTGGCGGCCGGCTCGCCGACGCCGCGGGCCCGGGTACCGGCCCGCCCGCCGTTCCTGGCGCCCTGCTGCCCGCGCCCGGCGGCGGCGGCCGCGCCGGGCCCCGGGGCGAGAGCGCGCGC
>NZ_BAAGPR010000158.1:0-12951 GCF_054783955.1 Streptomyces mayteni
CGAGAGCGCGGCGCCGCCGGCGCCGGCCGCCCCGCCCCAGTGCCCGGCGGCGAGGTTCCAGCCGGCGCGCTCCAGCGGGCGGGACCGCTCGGCGCGCAGCCGCAGCACCAGTTCGCCGGTGTTGATCCGCACCGGGCAGGCGACCTGGCACATGCCGTCGACGGCGCAGGTGTCCACGCCGTCGTAGGCGTAGTCCCGCTCCAGCTCGGCGAGGAGCGCCGTGTCGCCGGCCTCCTCGGCGGCGCGGGCCTCGCGGCGGAGCGCGATGCGCTGGCGCGGCGTCAGGGTGAGGTCGCGGGAGGGGCAGGCGGGCTCGCAGTAGCCGCACTCGACGCAGCGGTCGACCTCCTCCTCGACGGCCGGGGCCCGCTTGATGTCGCGCAGGTGGGCGTCGGGGAGGTCGGTGAGCACCACGCCGGGGTTGAGCACCCCGGCCGGGTCGAACAGCCGCTTGGTCTCGCGCATCACCTCGTACAGTTCGTCGCCGTACTGGCGGCGGACGAAGGGGGCCATGATGCGCCCGGTGCCGTGTTCGGCCTTGAGGGTGCCGTCGTTGCCGAGCACCAGGTCCACCAGGTCGTCGGTGAAGCGGCGGTAGCGGTCGAGGGCCGCGGGCTCCTCGAATCGCTCGCTGAGCATGAAGTGGATGTTGCCGTCCTTGGCGTGGCCGAAGATCACGCTCTCCGGGTAGCCGTGTTCGGCGAACAGCGCGGTCAGCCGCTCGCAGGTGTCGAGCAGCGCCGGCACGGGGACGGCGATGTCCTCCAGGAGCGCGGTGGTGCCGGCGGGCCGGGCGCCGGCGACGGTGGTGTAGAGGCCCTTCCTGACCTGCCAGAGGGCGGCCCGCTCGCGGGGGTCGCCGGTGAGGGCGAGCGGCGCGACGACGTCGAGGTCGGCGAGCAGCGGCTCGGCCGCGGCCCTGGCGGCGGCCACGGCGGCCTCGTCGGCGCCGAGGAACTCGATGAGGAACGCGGCGTGTTCGGTGGCCGGCGGCAGCGCGGCGAGGGCGGCGGCGGGGTCGCGTTCGGCCTGGGCGAGCCGCAGCGAGGTGGCGTCCATCAGCTCGATGGTGGCGAGGCCGGCGCCGGTGAGCGCGGGCAGCGCGGCGGTGGCGGCGGCCAGGGTGGGGAAGACCGCGAACCCGGTGGCGGCGTGCGGCAGGGCGGGCACGGTGCGGAAGGTGGCCTCGGCGACGAAGCCGAGCGTGCCCTCGCTGCCGACCAGCAGGTGGGCGAGGATGTCGGCCGGGCGGTCGTGGTCGAGGTAGGCGTTGACGCCGTAGCCCATGGTGTTCTTGATGGCGAACTGCCGCCGGATGAGGCGCACCGACTCCGGGTTGCCGCGCACCCGGTCGCGGAGCGCGGCGAGGCCGGCGTACAGCTCGGGCTCGGCGGCCAGCAGCCTGGCGTCCGCGTCGGGCGCGCCGGTGTCGACCACGGTGCCGCCGGGCAGCACGGCGACCAGCGAGTGCAGGGTGCGGTAGGTGTTGTGCTCGGTGCCGCAGGCCATGCCGCTCGAGTTGTTGGCGACGACGCCGCCGACGGTGCAGGCGATCTCGCTGGCCGGGTCGGGGCCGAGCTTCCGACCGTGCCTGGCGAGGCGGGCGTTGACCTGGCGGACGGTGGCGCCCGGCTGGGCGCGCACCAGGGCGCCGTCGTCCAGGACCTCGACGCCCTTGAAGTGCCGGCGGGTGTCGGCCAGCAGGCCCTCGGTGACGCCCTGGCCGCTGAGGCTGGTGCCGCCGGAGCGGAAGGTGAGCGGCAGGCCGCGTTCGGTGGCGGAGCGCAGCAGGGCGGCGACCTCGCCGACGTCGCGCGGGGTGGCCACCTCGGCGGGCACCAGCAGGTAGTGGGAGGCGTCGTGCGCGGCGGCGAGCCGGTCGAGCGCCCGGATGCTCGTGGTGGTCATCGGTTCTCGTCCACGGTGCGGTAGTGAACGGCGGCGTAGGTGTTGCGCAACGCCGCCATGGAGGCGTCGTACGAGCTTTGCGCCACTCCGGTGAAAAGGCAGTCGACGACCATGAGTTGCGCGATCCTGCTTCCGAGCGCCCCGGAGCGGAACCTGGTCTCCCGGGCGGCGGTGGTCAGCACCACGTCGGCCACCTCGCCGAGCGGTGACCGCCCGTGGTTGGTGATGGCGACGGTCGTGGCGCCCGCCTGGCGGGCGATGGTGACGAACTCGACGGTGTCGATGGTGGTTCCGGAGTGCGAGATGGCGATGGCGACGCAGGAGCCGTCGAGGGTGGCCGCGGCCGTCCTGGCGGCGTGCGGATCGCGCCAGTTGAGCGCGGTGCGGCCGATCCTGACCAGCTTGTGCTGGAGGTCGAGGCTGACGAAGGAGCTGGCGCCGACGCCGAAGCCGTCGATCCGCCGGGCACCGGCGACCAGTTCGACGGCCCGGGCGAGGGCCCGCCGGTCGAGGGTGTTCATGGTGTCGGCTATCGACAGCGTCTCGTTCATCGCCACCTTGGAGATGATCTGGTCCAGGGTGTCGTCGCGGTCTATGTCGCCGGAGACGGCGGGCAGGTCGGCGTGGGCCAGCTTCTCGCGGGTGGCCTCGCGCGCCACGTCGATGCGCAGGTCCCGGTAGTGCGCGTAGCCGATGCGGCGGTAGAAGCGGACCACGGAGGTCGGCGAGGTGCCGCAGCGCTCGGCGAGGTCGGCCATGGAGAGCCGCGCCGAATCGGCCGGGTTGTCCAGGAACGCCTGCGCGATGCGTCGCTCGGAGGGGCGGAGCGACGGCAGTGCCGCCCGCATCCGCACCAACACCGTTCTGGAGTCCGGCCGTTCAGTGGCTTCATCGCCCACGCTCGTTCCTTCCTGTCCGGCGCCCTTCGGCGCGCGCCGGCCCACGCTAGCGGTCCGAGCCCAACTCGCAAGGCTGTACGGGGAACATATTTACACCAGCGATTTCTTGAAGGTAAGTTTCTGACAGCTCCGCTGCACAGGCGCCTTGGTGTCACGCTCCGGACGTCGCCCGATACCGTGCGCGGCTGAGTACCACCCACAGCTTTGAGGAATCCCATGTCACACAGAACGCGGATAGCCCGCAGCACCCTGGCGACGCTGAGCGGGGCCACGGCCCTCTCGCTCGTGCTCGCCGGCTGCTCGGACTCCGGCTCGTCCGAGGGCACCGGGCCGGCCGGCGGCGACCTGGTTATCGGCGTCACCTCGGACCCCGACACGTTGTTCCCCTGGAAGGCCACCCAGTTCCAGGCGGTCAACGTGCTGGAGAACATCTACGGCTCGCTGACGGAGCTCGACTCGGACATGACGGTGGTGCCGGGCATCGCCGAGGAGTGGGAGACCTCGGACGACAGCCTGACCCTCACCTTCTTCCTGCGCGAGGGCGTCACCTTCCAGGACGGCAGCGCCCTGGACTCCGCGGACGTGGTGTTCTCGCTGGAGAGCATCAAGGACGAGGCGACGGCCGCCGTCGCGGCCACCTCGCTGGCGGCCGTGGAGTCCGTGGAGGCGCCCGACGAGCACACCGTCCAGCTCAACCTGTCGAGCCCCGACGCCTCGTTGCCGGCCAACCTGGCCTCCGTCAACATGGCGATCCTCTCCTCCGACGACACCGAGGAGGAGCTGAACAGCCAGCCCAACGGCACCGGCCCCTTCACCTTCGACAACCGGGTGTCGAGCCAGTCGATCACGCTGGTGCGGAACGAGGAGTTCTGGGGCTACCCGGCGGGTCTCGCCGGCCTCGAGTTCCGGGTGATCCCCGACGAGTCGGCGATCGTCTCCGCGCTCCAGTCGGGCAACGTGCAGATGGCCGTCTTCGACGACCCGCTGGTCGCCCAGACCGCCGAGTCCGGCGAGGTCACGGTGGACTCCACGGCGCAGCTCAGCTACCACGCCCTGATGCTCAACGCGCGCCGCGGCGACCTGGAGGACGTCAACGTGCGGCTCGCCGTGCAGTGCGCCATCGACCGGCAGCAGGTGCTTGACACCGCCGCGCTCGGCGAGGGCGAGGTCACGGGTCCCGTCACCTCCCCCGCCTTCCGCTCCGACCCGCAGGCCCGCCCGTGCCCCGAGCGCGACCTGGACCGGGCCGCCGAGTACCTGGCCGACTCGGGCAGGTCGAACGTCACGATCGACGCCATCGTCTCCCAGGGCGAGTACGCCACCTCGGTGAACGAGGCGCAGAACATCCAGGCGCAGCTGGCCGAGGCCGGCATCACCCTGGAGCTCGAGGTCCTGGAGTCCGGTGCCTACGTCGACCGCTGGGTGGCGGGCGACTTCGAGGCGGCGGTCGCGCTGAACGGCGGCAACCCCGACCCGAACGGCATGTACGGCCGGTACTTCACCAGCGACGGCAACCTGAACGCGGTGGCCGGCTACAGCTCCCCCGAGCTCGACGAGCTCTTCGCCGAGGGCCGCTCCATCGAGGACCCGGAGGAGCGCCGCGAGATCTACCGCCAGATCTCCGCCCACCTGGAGGAGAACGCGGCCTGGATCTGGATGTTCACCAGCTACAGCTACACGGCGTTGACCTCGTCGGTGCAGGGCTTCACGCCGATGCCCAACGGCTCCCTGCGGTTCCTCCGCACGACGGCCCTCACCTCCTAGGTCTGCGGCGGGGGGTGGTGTCCGGGCCAGCCGGGCGCCGCCCGCCGCGGCGGGAAAGATCCGCGTAACCATGCTCCGCACCCTGACCCACCACCCCGTCACCCGGCGGGCCGCCGCCGCCCTGGCGACCCTGCTCGGCGTCGCCGTCTTCGTCTTCGTGCTGCTGCGCGCCATCCCTGGCGACCAGATCACGGCCGCCCTCGGCACCGAGGCCGCGGCGCTCACCCCCGCGCAGCGGAGTGACCTGGAGGCGTACTACGGCATCGACCAGCCGCTGGTGCTCCAGTTCTTCTCGTGGCTCGGCAACCTGCTGACCGGCAACCTGGGTTACTCGACGCGCTCCCACGAGAGCGTCCTCGACCTGACGTTGCGCTCGCTGCCGGTCACCTTCGAGCTCGCGCTGCTCGCCATCCTGCTCGCGCTGCTCATCGGCATCCCGCTCGGCATGCTGTCCGCGTCGAGGCCCGACTCGCCGCGCGACGCCGCGGGTCAGCTGGTGGGTCTGGCCGGCCTGTCCATCCCGGCGTTCCTGCTGGCCACCACGCTGCTCTCGGTGCTGGCCTCCGACTTCGGCTTCAACCCCAACGGCCAGGCGTTCGCGCCGCTGTTCGAGGATCCGGCGCTGAACCTCCAGCAGATGCTGCTGCCCTCGCTGGTGCTCGGCTTCGGCATCGCCGCGCCGATCATGCGCACCACCAGGACGGCGGTGCTCGAGGTCCGCTCCAACGACTTCGTCCGCACGGCGCGCGCCAAGGGCGTGGGCGCCCGCCGGCTCCAGGTGCGGCACGTGCTGGGCAACGCGCTGGTGCCGATCGTCACCATGGTGGGGCTCCAGTTCGGCTATCTGCTGGGCGGGGCCGTGGTGGTGGAGCAGGTGTTCTCGGTGCCTGGCATCGGCCGGCAGGTGCTGCTCGGCATCCAGCAGAAGGACTACGCGCTGGTGCAGTCCACGGTGCTGGTGATCGCCGCCGCCTTCGTCCTCGTCAACCTGCTGACCGACCTGGCCTACCGGCTGATCGACCCGAGGGTGCGTGCCGCATGACCGACCTCACGCGTACCGCCCCGCTCGCGGTGCCCGCCGCGCGGCGGGCCGGCCGGCTGCGCGCGGTGCTGCGCAGCCCGAGCGGCGTCGTCGGTCTGGTGCTCGTCGCGCTGCTCACCGTCGCCGGGCTGCTGTCCTTCACGGGGCTGCTGCCCTACGACCCGGTGGCCCAGGACCCGCCGAACCGGCTGCTGTCGCCGTCCGGCGAACACCTCTTCGGCACCGACCAGTTCGGCCGGGACGTGTTCTCCCGGGTGGCCGCCGGGGTCGGCAGCTCCGTGCTGATCGCGGTGGTGGCGGTGACGCTGGCCACCGTGGTCGGCACCCTGGGCGGCCTGGTCGCCGGCTTCTTCCGTGGCTTCACGGACACGGCGATCGGCGGCCTCACCAACGTGCTGTTCGCGTTCCCGCCGCTGCTGCTCGCCCTGGCGCTGGCCTCGGTGTTCGACCGCAACTGGTTCACCGTCGCGGTCGCCATCGCCGTCGTCTACGCGCCGATCTTCGTCCGGGTCACCCGCGGCCCGGTGCTGTCGCTGCGCGAGATCGAGTACGTGAAGGCCGCCACCAGCATCGGGCAGGGTCGGCTCGGGATCCTCTTCCGGCACGTGCTGCCCAACATCGGGTCGATCGTGATCGTGCAGGTGACGCTCTCGCTCTCCTGGGCGGTGCTGACCGAGGCCAGCCTGAGCTTCCTTGGCCTGGGCACCCCGCCGCCCGCCGCGTCGCTCGGCTCGATGATCTTCGAGGCGCGCACGCTGGTGGAGATCGCCCCCTGGACGATGATCGCGCCGGGCATCGCGGTCGTCCTCCTGGTCGTCGGCCTCAACCTGTTGGGCGACGGCCTGCGTGACGCGCTTGACCCACGAAACCGAGGAGGACGCGCCCGATGAGGGTTCTTGGCATGATCTCCGGCACCTCGCACGACGGGATCGACGCCGCGCTCGTCGAGTTCACCTCGACGGGCGGGGAGCTGCACGGCGCGGTGGAGTACACCGCGAGCACCCCCTACCAGGACCGGCTGCGCAAGCGGCTGATCGCGGCGCTGCCGCCGGCCGCCACCAGCCTCGCCGAGATGTGCGAGCTCGACACCCTGATCGGGCAGGAGTTCGCGGCGGCCGCCGCGGCCGCGATCGAGGCGGCGGGCCCGGTCGACCTGATCGTGTCGCACGGGCAGACCGTCTTCCACTGGGTGGAGGGCGGCCGGGCCCTGGGCACCCTGCAGATCGGGCAGCCGGCCTGGATCGCCGAGCTGACCGGCGTGCCGGTGCTCTCGGACGTCCGGGCCAGGGACGTCGCGGCCGGCGGGCACGGCGCGCCGCTGGTCTCCTACCTGGACCGGCTGCTGCTCGCCGGGCTCGGCGGCACCCCGGCCGCGCTCAACCTGGGCGGCATCGCCAACATGACGGTGCTGCGCGGTTCTTCCGACCTCTACGCCTACGACATCGGCCCGGCCAACGCGCTGATCGACGCGGCCGTGGTGGCGGCCGGCCTGCACCCGGCCGGCTACGACGCGGGCGGCCGGATCGCCGCGTCGGGCACGGTGGACGAGCGGCTGCTCGCGGTGCTGCTCGACGACCCCTACTACCTGCTGCCGGCGCCGAAGAGCACCGGCAAGGAGCACTTCCACGGCGACTACACGACGCGCGCCGTGGCCTCGGCCGGCGTCGAGTCGACGTCCGCCGACCTGGTGGCCACCCTCACCGAGCTGACGGTCCGCACGGTGGCCCGCGACGTGCTGGCCGCCGGCGTCGACGCCCTGGTGGCCTCGGGCGGTGGCTGCCACAACCCGGTGCTGCTCGACGGGCTGCGGGCGGCGCTGCCCGGCGTCCGGCTGTCGACGACCGACGAGTTCGGCGCGCCGGCCGACGCGAAGGAGGCCATCGCCTTCGCGCTGATCGGCTGGTGCACCGCGCACGTGGTGCCCGGCACCGTGGCGGGCGGCGCCGCCGCCCGCGGGGCGCGGGTGCTCGGCAGCCTCACCCCGGGCGCCGGTCCGCTGGCGCTGCCGGCGCCGCCGGCCGCGCCGCCCGAGGCGCTGACCCTGAGCAGCCGGTGACGCCGACGCCCCGCCCCGCGACCGCCGCCGACCTCGACGGGGTCGTCGCGGTCTTCCTCGGCTGCTGGCAGGAGAGCTACCCGGCGGTGCTGCCGCCGGCGCTGGTGGCCGCGATGACCCGGGAGCGCGCCCTCGCGCTCTGGCGCGGGGCGTTGGCCGCCGGCGCGCCTGGCGAGGTGCTGGTCGCGGCGGCGGCGGGCGGCGAGGTGCGCGGCGTGACCCGCTTCGCGCCGGCGGGCGACGGCGGCACGGGCCTGATCCACTCGCTCTACGTCGCGCCCGCCGCCCAGGGCCTGGGCGTCGGCGCCGCCCTGCTCTCGGCCGCCACGGGCGCGCTGCGCGCGGGCGGCGCCGACCGCGCCGAGCTGTGGGCGTTCCGCGACAACGCCCCTTCGCTGGCCTTCTACCGCCGCCAGGGCTGGCGTCCGGACGGCGCGACGCGCGTCCAGGAGGAGTTCGGCGAGCCCGAGGTACGGCTGACCCGCGAGCTGGCCGCCACTCCGGAGGCGACGCCGTGACGGTGAATCACCCCGGCCCGCGGGCCGGTCGGCCGCCTCGGCGGGGAGCCGGCGGCGGCCGCTGGCCCCGCCGGGGAGCCGCGTCGTGAACGCGCCGCTGCCGACCGTGCGGCAGCTGCTCGACGCGGCGCCGCACGAGAGCCGGCCGCCCGGCGCCGCGTTGGCGCTGCACGCGCCGGGCCTCGGCGTCGAGCTGGCCGCCGGCTCCCGGTCGCCGGACGGCGCGCCGATGACCACGGCCACCCATCACGACCTGGCCTCGGTGACCAAGGTGGTGGCCACCACCACGGCGCTGCTCCGGCTGGTCTCCGACCGGCTCGTCGACCTCGACGAGCCGGTGTGCCGCCTGGTGCCGGGCTTCGCCGGCGGCGCCAAGGACGCGGTGAGCGTCCGCGATCTGCTGCTGCACCGCGGCGGCCTCTGGGAGTGGTGGCCGCTCTACGCGGCCACCGGAGGCGACCGGGACGCGGCGCTGCGGCACGCCGCCGGGCTGCCGCTCCGCTACCCGCCCGGCACCGAACGCCACTACTCGGACCTCGGGTTCATGCTGCTCGGCCAGGTGGTCGAGGCGGTCGCCGGGCAGCCGCTCGCGGCGGCCCTGGCCGACCTGGTGACCCGGCCGCTCGGCCTGTCCGCCACCCGCTACGGCCGGCCGGCCGGCACCGAGGTGGCGACCAGCGCCCGCGGCGACGACGTCGAACTGGCCATGGTGGACACCGGCACCCCGTACCCGGTGCCGTTCCGCGCCGCCGACTTCGGCCGCTGGCGGCGGACGCCCGTCACCGGCGAGCCGAACGACGGCAACGCGCACCACGCGCTCGGCGGCGTCTCGGGCCACGCCGGCCTGTTCGCGCCGCTCGGCGACCTGGTCGGGTTCGCGACCGCGCTGGCGGACTACCGGGAGCACGACCGGCTGTGGCGGCCCGAGGTGGCCGAGGAGTTCTTCGCGCCAGGACCGGACGCCGGCCAGTCGCTCGGCTTCCGCCGCTACGAGTTGACCGTCGGCGCCGAACGCCTGACGCTGCTCGGCCATCCCGGCTTCACCGGTTGCGCGGTCGGCTTCGTGCCGGGCCGCGGGATCGGCCTCGCGCTGGCGAGCTGCCGGCTGCTGGCGCCTGGCCGGCCGGTGCCGACCGAGGAGCTGTGGGCGCGGGCGCGCGTGACCGCCGGCGACGCCCTCGGCTCCGCCTCGCCCCACCCCGCACCACCGCGCGCTGCGCGCGCCACCCGAAACAGGTGACCATGGATACCCCAACCCCCGTTCTGTCCATCCGCGACCTCTCGGTCTCCTTCCGCTCGGGCGGCGTGGAGGTGCCCGCGGTCCGGGGCGTCTCGCTGGAGGTGGCGGCCGGCCGGACGGTCGCCGTGGTCGGCGAGTCGGGTTCCGGCAAGTCGACGACGGCCGCGGCCATCAACCGGCTGCTGCCGCCCGGTGGCCGGGTCACGGGTGGCCGGATCCTCTTCGAGGGGCGGGACCTGGCGGAGCTGAGCGAGCGGGAGATGGTCCGGGTGCGGGGCGCCGGGATCGGTCTCGTCCCGCAGGACCCGATGTCCAATCTGAACCCGCTGATGCGGATCGGCGACCAGATAGCCGAGGCGCTGATCGTGCACGGCCGCGCCGCCGGGAAGGCGGCCAGGGCGCGGGTGGTCGAGCTGCTGGAGCTCGTCGGCATCCCGGATCCGGCGCGGCGGGCCGACCAGTATCCGCACGAGTTCTCCGGCGGCATGCGGCAACGGGCCCTGATCGCGATGGGGTTGGCCTGCCGGCCGAGGCTGCTGATCGCCGACGAGCCGACGTCGGCGCTCGACGTCACGGTGCAGCGCCGCATCCTGGACCAACTGGACGCGCTGACCGACGAGATGGGCACCAGCGTCGTGCTCATCACCCACGACCTCGGGCTGGCGGCCGAGCGCGCCGACACCGTCGCGGTGATGTACCGGGGCGAGATCGTGGAGTCGGGCGAGGCCGGCCGGATCCTGGCGTCGCCCGGGCACGAGTACACCCGCCGGCTGCTCGACGCGGCGCCCAGCCTCTCCTCCACCACACTGGTCAAGGCCACCGCCCGGGAGCCCGAGGCCCGGGACCTGGTCGAGGTCAGGGACCTGACCAAGGTGTTCCCGGTCAGGAGTCCGGGACGCGGGGTGACGGATCGTTTCACCGCCGTGGACGGGGTGGGGTTCACCATCCCGCGCGGCCAGACCGTCTCGATCGTCGGCGAGTCGGGCTCCGGCAAGTCGACCACCGCCAACCTGCTGCTCGGCCTGGAGCGCCCGACCTCGGGGCAGGTGCTGTTCGAGGACACCGACATGGCGAGGCTCGGCCGGCGGGAGCTGTTCGCGCTCCGCCGCCGGGTGCAGCCGGTGTTCCAGAACCCCTACGCCTCCCTCGACCCCCGCTACACCGTGGCCAGGTCGATCGCCGAGCCGCTGAAGGTGCACCGGATCGGCACGGCCGCGGAGCGGGCGAAGCGGGTGACCGAACTGCTCGACCAGGTGGCGCTGCCGGCCGAGATGGCGGAGCGGCTGCCGCACGAGCTGTCCGGCGGCCAGCGGCAGCGGGTGGCGATCGCCCGCGCGCTGGCCCTCTCCCCCGACCTCGTGGTACTCGACGAGGCCGTCTCGGCGCTCGACGTGCTGGTGCAGGCGCAGATCCTGGAGCTGCTGGCCGAACTCCAGCGCGAGTTGGGCCTCAGCTACCTGTTCATCAGCCACGACCTGGCGGTGGTCCGGATGATCTCGCACCGGGTCCATGTGATGCGCGCGGGCCGGATCGTGGAGAGCGGCACCCCGGACCGGCTGTTCGCGGCCCCGGAGACCGAGTACACCCGTGAACTGCTGGCCGCCATCCCGGGCGCCGGCCTGGCGGCGGCGTAGCCGCCGACCGGCGCACGCCCAGCCGGCCGACCGCGGCGAAAACCGGATGCGGGCGGCCGGCGGCCCTGGCACCCTTGGCCGCCGAACATCCATCGCGCGAAGGGGACTTGATGAGCGACGAGCAGAGCGGCTCGCACGGGGTCCAGGCGCTGTTCGCCAGCGGCCGGCTCATCGCGATTCCGCGCCGCCAGGCCCGGCGTCGGCAGCTGCTGGAGTATCTGGCCGACACCCTCTTCGAGCCGCGCCGCACCTACCACGAGCGCGAGGTCAACGAGGCGCTGCTCCGGGTGCACGACGACTGCGCGGCGCTCCGCCGCTACCTCGTCGACGACGGCTGGCTGACCAGGAGCCCCGACGGCCGGCACTACCTGTTGGCCCCCGGCGGCTGACCCGGTTCCTCGGGCGTCAGCTCCCACCTGATCTCGCCGTCCTGCCACCGGTCGGTGGGGGCCAGGCCCGCCGCGGCGGCGACGGCGGCGGACGCGTGGTGATCGGGATGGACGTGTGCGCGGATCTCCCGCACGCCCAGCTCCCCCAGCCAGCCGACGAGTCCACGTGCCGCCTCGGTGGCGATGCCGCGCCCCTGCCACGGGGTGCCGACCACCCACGCGACCTCGGCGAAGGACCCGTGCTCGGCGGCGGTGAGCGTGGCCTGCACCGTCCCGGTGAGGCGGTTCGCCTCGCGGAGCCGGATCACCCAGTTCCACCAGGTCACGGCGGGATCGGGCGAGCCGGCCACCAGGCGCGCGTACCGGGCTCGCAGCGCCTCGGGAGAGTGCGGGGCGCCGCCGGTGAAGGCGTGCAGGGCCGGGTCGGCGAGCACCTCGGCCATCTCCGCCGCGTGCTCGACGGCGAGCGGCACCAGGCTCAGCCTGCCGGTCCGCACGGTTCCGATCCTCATGGCGCCCATGCTGTCCCCCGTCCCGCCGGAGGGCCACCGGATATCACGGATCGACGACGCCGCGGGCGGCAGACGGCCCGTCGCGGCGTTTCCAGCGGAGCGCTTAGGCTCGGCGGATGCCGTTCGATCACAACGACCACTACCACCGGCTGCTGCTACGGCAGTTGCCGCCGGGCGCCCGCAGCGCGCTCGACGTCGGCTGCGGGACAGGCCGGTTCGCCGGGCGGCTCGCCGAGCGTGGTCTCGCGGTGGACGCCGTCGACCCCTCGGCCGAGGTCATCGCGGCGGCCGAGGCCCACTCGGGCCCCGGCGGCCCGCGTTTCGTCCACGCCGACGTCACCACGATGGAACTGCCGGCCGCGCACTACGACTTCGTCTCCTGCCTGGCCAGCATCCACCACGTGCCGTTCGACACCGTGACCAGGCTGCGGGACGCCCTCGCGCCCGGCGGCGTGCTGGCGATCCTCGGCTGCTACCCGGAGCGGACCGCCGCCGACTACGCCACGAGCCTCGCCGCCGTACCGGCCAACGCCGCCGCCCGCCTGGCGGTCGGGGCCGGCGACCGGCTGCGCGGCCGCCCGGCCCCGCCGAAGGCGCCGGTCGCCAGGCCCGAACTGCCGCTCCCCGAGATCCGCCGGCAGGCGGCCGACCTGCTGCCCGGCTGCCGGGTCCGCCGGCTCCTCTTCTGGCGCTACCTCCTCGTCTACACCAGGCCAGGAACCTAGCCCTTGCTGGCGCCGGCCGTCAGCCCGGCCACCAGGTACCGCTGCCCGAACACGGCGGCCAGCACCACCGGCACGGTCATCAGGCTGGCGGCGGCCATCAGGCCGCCCCAGTCGGTGCCCGCGTAGGAGATGAAGTTGAACATCGTGACCGGCACGGTCTGCGTGCTCTCGTCGGCGAAGATCAGCGCGAACATGAAGTTGTTCCAGCTGAAGACGAAGGCGAGGAGGGAGGCGGTGGCGGTGCCGGGGGCGGCGAGGGGGAGG
>NZ_BAAGPR010000159.1:0-12665 GCF_054783955.1 Streptomyces mayteni
GCAGCTCGCCGGTCGGGCGCCCGGCGGACGCCGGTGCGGCCGGTGCGGCGGGCGGCGCGGGTGGGGCCGGCGCGGCAGGACCCGAGGGCTGTTCGGGCCCCCACGGCTGGCCCCAGGGCTGGCCGGCCGAGGGGGCCGCCGAGGCGGGGGTGGGCGGCCACGGGTCACTGTTCGCCGGCGGCAGTATCACGCCCTCGCGGGCCTCGTCATCGTGTCCGCTGTGGGTGGTCACCCGAGGCTCCTCGCTCGTTCCAGGCCGGTTCGCCGGGCCACGCTACCGGCTCCCCAGGAGAGTCGTGGCGCCGCGGCCCGGTCGTCAAGTCGCCCTGGAGTCAGGGGGACTGCCAACGAGCCGTGAACTCCCGCACCCTCGGCTCGCTCCGGTGTGGTTCCAGACGGCTCCTGAAGTCCGAGAAGTACTCGGCGCCACGGCCGGATCGCAGCCCGTGCAGCAGCGAGCCGGCCTCGTCGGCCGTCTGGCAGGCGTGTTCGAGATCACCCTCCTGCAACTGACCGGTGGCGAGCAGCAACATCCCCACCGCGCGCCGCCTGGCCCGGCCTGGCGGGTGGCCGGCCAGCGCCTCGGACGCCCGCTGCTGCGCGGCCCGGCCCTGGCCGAGGTCGCGGTGGCAGTGCGCCAGCTCGTCCGCCAGGTACGCGCCGTCGTAGTGGGCGACCCACGGCGGGTCGTCGCCCGAGGTGTCGCCCGACGCGTCGCCGGCCCGCTCGAACGCGGCCAGCGCCGACGCGGCCGCCCGGCGGCAGCTCTCCCGGTCGCCGAGCTGCGCGTGGCCGCGCGCCTCGGCCGCCTGGAACAGCGCCTCGGCCCGCGGGGTGACCCGGCCCCTGGTGCCCTCCTGGGCCGCCCTGGCCAGCTGGATCACCTCGCGTGGATTGCCGAGCTCGGCGGCGAGATGGCTCATTCCGGCCGCCAGCACATAGCCGCCGAAGCCCCGGTCGCCGGCCGCCTGGGCGAGCCGCAGCGCCTGGATGTAGTAGCGCTGGGCGAGACCGGGGAGGCCGGTGTCGATCGCCATGTAGCCGGCCAGCTCGGTGAGCCGGGCGGCGGCCCCGAACAGCTCGCGGCCCACCGCCTCCCGGTAGGAGCCGCCGAGCAGCCCGGCGACCACGCTGTTCAGGTAGTGCACGACGACCGGCCTGACGTGGCCGGCGCCCCAGCGCCGGTCGAGGTCGATCAGGGCCGTCGTGGTGGCCCGCACGGCCTCCACGTCGGCGCTGCCGACCCGCGGTCCCGAGGCGCGGGCCACCTCGGGGTCGGCCGGGGTGATCAGCCAGTCGCGGCTCGGCTCGACGAGGGCCGAGGGCGCGACCTGGGCGCTGCCGGCCGCGTAGGGGCCCGCGGTGTCGGCGGACTCGCGGCGCACCACGTCGGAGCGCCACAGCTCGGCGGCCTGCTCGACGCTCTCGGCGAGGCCGGCGGCGAAGTGCAGGCCGACCGCCGAGGTGAGCTGGCGGGAGGTGCCCATGCCGATCTCGTCGACGCTCACCGTGCGGCCGAGCTTCCGCCCCAGCGCCTCGGCGATGATCTCGGGGGCGCGGCCGCGTGGCTGTTGGCCGCGGATCCAGCGCGCGACGGACGTCTTGTCGTAGCGGTAGTCGAGGCCACGCTCGGCCGCGCACATGTTGACCCGGCGCGCCAGCCCGGCGTTGGAGCAGCCGGCCTCGCGGATCAGAGACAGGAGTCTCTCGTTCGGCTGGCGGGCAGGTGGCACGCCCTGATGGCGCCTTCCGGTCGTGACCGGGGGGAGAAAACTCGTGGACGGTGGCCTTGCAGTCATCACCGGCTCCCTTGCTGACGGGCTGCCCGGGGAGATCCCGGCACATCACTGCCCGTGCCGGCCCGGCTCCATCCCGTATGCCCCTCCCGATGCACCGATGCGCCCCGCGTGCGGGACCGGTCAGAACACGCCAGTCGCGCGCCGGGCCGTAACCCATCCGGAGCAATAAACGTTGTGGCGGTTGTGGATAAGCCCATCGGAGTCTCCTCGCGAGCCACCAGTCCGACCATGTCCCCCCTGTCCTCGATGTCCCCGACCCTGACCGCCCGACGTGCCGAATCAACGCTCGAGCACGCCGTCCGCTACACCGACGAGCGCCGCTGGGACGTCCTGCCTGGCGCCTGGCTCGAGACGCGTGACGGGCGGGTCAGTTGTTCGTGCGCCGTCCCCGGGTGCCGCGCGCCCGGCGCACACCCCACGCGCCCCGATTGGACCGCGCAGGCGACGGGCAGTGTGGCCGCCGCCCGCCGGCTCTGGACCGAGGAACCGCGGGCGGCGGTCCTGCTGCCGACCGGGCGCTCGTTCGACGTCCTGGAGGTGTCGGAGACGGCGGGCTGCCTGGCGCTGGCCCGGATGGACCGGATGGGCGCGTCCTGCGGGCCGGTCACGCAGACGCCCTTCGGTCGGATGCAGTTCCTCGTGGCCCCCGGTGCGGCGCCCAAGGTGCCTGGGTTGCTCCGTCAGTTGGGCTGGGCGACGGTCGGGCCCGAGCTGACGGTCAGGGGCGAGGGCGACTTCGTGGCCGCGCCGCCCACCAGGGTCGGGTCGCGTGGCGTGGTGCGGTGGGTGCGGCCGCCGAGCTCGGCCAACCGGTGGCTGCCGGCCGTGGAGGAGTTGCTGGCCCCGCTGGCCTACGCCTGCGGCCAGGAGCCGCGCTGACCCTCCCCCGGCCGCGTCCGGCCAGGCCGGTCCCCTGCCGTGGTGTCGGTGGGGGCCTCTAAGGTTGGGGGCATGCGGGGCAACGGGGAGTTCACGGACGAATCAACCATGGCGGTGGGCGCCGCGGAGCCGGGCGGCGGCGCCGAGATGGGCGGCGTCGAGGCGCCCGTCGCCGTGCGGGTGCGGGGGCTGTGGAAGAGCTTCGGCGAGCAGGTCGCGGTGTCGGGTATCGACCTCGATCTGCCCGCCGGCCGGTTCATCGGCCTGGTCGGGCCGAACGGCGCGGGCAAGACGACGACGCTCTCCATGATCACGGGGCTGCTCAGGCCCGACTCGGGCCTGGTCGAGATCGCCGGCCACGACGTGTGGCGGGATCCGGTCGGGGTCAAGGCCAGGATCGGGGTGCTGCCCGAGGGGCTGCGGCTCTTCGAGCGGCTCACGGGCCACGAGCTGCTCACGTATCTGGGCCGGCTGCGGGGGCTGCCGGCCGCCGAGGTGGAGCGGCGCGCCGAGCAGTTGCTCGACGTGCTCGACCTGGCGGGCGCCAGGCACAAGCTGATCATCGACTACTCCACGGGCATGCGGAAGAAGATCGGCCTGGCCGCCGCGCTGCTGCACAACCCCGAAGTGCTGTTCCTCGACGAGCCGTTCGAGGGCGTCGACCCGGTCTCGGCGCAGACCATCAGGGGCGTGCTCGAGCGCTACACGGCGTCCGGGGCCACGGTGGTGTTCTCCAGCCATGTGATGGAGCTGGTGGAGTCGCTGTGCGACTGGGTCGCGGTGCTGGCGGCCGGGCGGATCAGGGCGCACGGCTCGCTCGCCGAGGTGCGGGGCGAGGGGGAGTCGCTGCAGAGTGCCTTCCTCGAGCTGGTGGGCGTCCGGGGCAACCCGGAGGGCCAGCGGCTCGACTGGCTGGGCGGTGGCGGCGCGTGAGCTCCGCGGTCGCGGTGCCGGTGATCTTCGTCCGGCTCAAGCTCTCCCTGCTGCGGAACGGCGTGCGGCAGACGACCGGGCGGTCGGCGGCCTTCCTCGGCAGCGTGGTGCTCTCGCTGCTGGTGGGCGGGCTGACGCTGCTCGGCATGGTGGCGCTGCGCGGGTCCGCGCACGTGGTCGAGCTCTCCGTGGTGCTGGTGGCGCTGATCGGCCTCGGCTGGGCGTTCCTCCCGCTGTTCGTCGGCGGTGCTGACGAGACGCTCGACCCGGGCCGGCTCGCGATGCTGCCGCTGTCGCCGCGCGCCCTGCTGGCCGGCCAGCTGGCGGCCTCGGTGGTGGGCCCTGGGCCGCTGTTCTCGCTGCTGCTGCTCTCCGGCTCGGCCGTGGCGGTGGCCGAGTCGCCGGCCGGCTGGCTGATGGTGGTCGTGGCGGTGCCGCTGGTGCTGCTGGTGTGCACCACGCTCACCAGGTCGATAGCCACGGCGAACGCGCGGCTGCTGAGCAGCCGGCGCGGGCGCGACCTGGCGATCCTCAGCGGGATCGTGGTGGTCTTCGGCATCCAGGCGCTCAACCTGGGGCTCTCCCGGCTCTCCGAGGAGAACCTGGGCGCGCTGGGTTCGCTGGCCGGCGTGCTCGGCTGGGTGCCGCCGGCCACCGGAATCACGGCGGTGCGGGCCGCGAGCGACGGCTCGTACGGGGTGGCGCTCGGCGCGCTCGCGGCCACCGGGGCGGCCCTCGCGCTGCTGCTGGGCTGGTGGGGCCGCACTCTGACCCGGCTGATGACGGCGCCCGACGCCTCCACGTCGCGGGATTCCGTGCCGGAGAAGGTCAGGGGCGGCGCCGGCCTGGCCTGGTCGCGGTGGCTGCCCGAGGGGCGTGCCGGGGCGGCGATGGACCGGTCGCTGCGGTACGCGTGGCGGGATCCGAAGACCAAGATGGGCTGGGTGATGGCGCTCGGCATGGGGCTGCTGTTCCCGGTGGTCTGGGCGGCCCAGGGCAACTCCAGCGTCTACCAGTCCTGTTGGGCGTCGGGGATGCTCGGCCTGCTGATGTTCAACCAGTTCGGTCAGGACTACAGCGGCTTCTGGCTGGTCGCCGGCACCATCGCCGACCGCCGCGACGCCCTCGCCGAACTGCGCGGCCGGGCCCTGGCCATCGCCGTGGTCGCCGTGCCGTTCACCACCGCGGTGGTGGTGCTCTCCGCGGTGCTGCTCGGCGCGCCGTCCGCCCTGCCGGACGCGCTGGGCATCGCCCTGGCGGCACTGGGCGCGCTGCTGGCCACGGGCGCGGCGGCCAGCGCCCGCTTCCCGTACAGCGTGCCGCAGGACAACCCGATGAAGAACGTGGCCCCCGGCCAGGGCTCGGTGGCCTGGGCCGGCATCCTGGCCGGCCTGGCCAGCGCCGCGGTGCTCTGCGCGCCGCTGATCGCCCTGACGATGTGGCTGCACGGCGCGGCCGACGGCCTGGTCTGGACGATCCTCCCGCTCGGCACCGCCTACGGCCTGCTCCTCACCCTGACCGGCCTTCACCTGGCGGCCCGCTGGACCGCCGACCGCCTCCCGGAGATCCTGACCGCCGTCAGCCGCGGCTGACAACACGCCCTGGCGCGCGTCCGCCACCCGCTCGGGGCGCGGGCCCGACCCGGCCGTCCGTCCCGCCCGTAGGGCGGTGACGCGGCACCGGCCCTGGCCGGGCGGGCCCTTCGGCCCGCCGGCCTCGGCCGCCCGGAGGGCGGCGGGCCTTCCGCGCGGGCCCAGCCTCCGCGAGCTCGGATCCGCCGCAGCGTGCGACGGCACGGGCTGCGGGCCAGCAGGCCGGGCCGGACCGCCAGCAGCGGCCGCCGGGGCGGCCCGTTGGCCCAAGCCGTCCCTCCGACGGCGGTCCGTCCGCCGAGCGGGCGACAGCCACGGGCCGCTGCGGCCGCCCTGCGGGGCGGTGGGACTCCCGGGTTCCGGCGTCCCGCCCGCCCTCCGGGCGGGTGCCGGCCCTGGCGGCCAGCCCCTTCGGGCCGGCCGGCCACCGACGCGTGACGGCGGCCAGGCGGCTGCACCTCCGCCCGCCCCTCGGGGCCCGGATCCCCGCCCGGCGGTTTGCCGCGCCGCGGTCCGGTCAGCTGAGCGCCGCCGCCTCCGTGGTCTCGGTGAGGAACGGTTCGACGATCGTGCGCCATTCCTCGGGGCGTTCGAGGTGGGCGAGGTGGCCCGCGTCGGGGATGTCCGCGTAGCGGCCGCGGGGGAGGACCCGGACCATCTCGTGGGCCTCGGCGCGGCCGAGTTCGCCGTCCACGCCGCGGATCACCAGGGTCGGGCAGTCGACGCCGGCCAGTTCGTCCCAGTGGGCGTCGTGGGCCCAGCCCTCCCGCGCGACCAGCATCTGGTGGCGGGAGAACATCGGCCGCCAGCCGTCCTGGCGTTCCGTCATCACCGAGGCGTAGAAGGTGCCGCGGGCCGGGCTCGGCCGCTCCAGGGCGGGGTCGTCCTCGCCGAACCAGCGCTCGGCCGCCGCCCGGCTGGTGAAGGGCAGCGGCCAGGAGGAGAGCCAGCCGCGCAGCGCCCGCTGCGAGCCGGCGCCGAGCGCCGCGGCCCGCATGTCGCAGATGACCAGCGAGCGCACCAGGTCGGGCCGCCTGGCCGCGAGCCGCCAGGCGACCAACGCGCCCATGGCGTGGCCGATCAGCGCCACCCGGCCGAGGCCGAGGCGTTCGATCGCGGCCTCGGCGTCCGCGACGAACACGTCGCCGTCCAGCGGCCAGTTGCCCGGCTTCTCGCTGCGGCCGTGGCCGCGCTGGTCGAGGGCGACGGTCCGGTACCGCCTGGAGAGCCAGCCGGCCGCCGTCGCCCAGTGCGCGGCCCGGCCCATCAGTCCGTGCAACAGCAGCACCCCAGGACCGGGTGCCGCACTTCCCCCGTCAGCCGTCGCGGGTGGTTCGGTGAACTCCCACGCCGCGAGACGCACGCCGCCGTGCCCCGTCACATCCACGCACCGCGCCATGACCTCCGTCCCCTTCCTCCGGCCTCGGGTCGACGTCGCCGGTCGGCGACCGAAGACCACGATATCGAATGTAAGTTCGAAAACCGTGCGGGATGAGCGACCATCCTGTTCTCACAGCCGCTCCACTTCACTCGTCGGCCGGCCACTCGGCTAGACGAAGGGCCCGCCCCGGCGCTCGTTCGCCTCCGGGACGGGCCCGCCCTGCCGGGCTTCAGCCTTTGGCGACGAACACGTGCATCGCGACGTGGTGGGCCAGCTCGGCCGCCTCGCCGCCGCTGCCGACCGACACGGAGCCGGCGGCTCCCGAGGTGACGCTCACCGAGGCCCCGGGCTGCACGCCGGCGCGCCGCAGCGTGTGCATCACCTGCGCGTCCGTCTGGATCGGCTCCCCGATCCGCCGGACGACCACCGTCTTGCCGCCGTCCGCGTCCAGCTCGGAGAGGGCCACCATGCCCTCCGAGAGGAACGGGTCGGCCTCCCCCGCCTCGCCGAGCTCGGCGAGCGCCGGGATCGGGTTGCCGTAGGGCGACTCCGTCGGGTGGTTCAGCAGCTTCAGCACCCGCCGCTCCACGGCCTCGCTCATCACGTGTTCCCAACGACATGCCTCGGCGTGCACGTGCTCCCACTCGAGGCCGATCACGTCGACCAGCAGGCACTCCGCGAGCCGGTGCTTGCGCATCACCCGCTGGGCCAGCCGCCGACCCTCGTCCGTCAGCTCCAGGTGCCGGTCTCCGGCGATGGTCAGCAGCCCGTCCCGCTCCATCCTGGCGACCGTCTGGCTGACCGTGGGGCCGCTCTGCTCGAGACGCTCGGCGATACGGGCACGCATCGGAACGACCCCCTCCTCCTCCAGCTCCAGGATGGTGCGGAGGTACATCTCGGTGGTGTCGATGAGTCCGGACATAAGTGCCCCTCGATATCTCGTGCGGTGGCCCTGTGCCAATTCTGACGCACGCCACCGACAACCGTTCCCGTTCGACCGCGCGGGGCGCACGCATCTTGACACCGATCTGGTCCAGACCATTACGGTGTGCAGCGTGACGCAGACCACCCCGGGCGACAGGACCCCCGGCACCCCCGGTGCCCTCGGCAGCCTCGACAGCCTCGGCGGTCGTTTCCTGGACGCCGCCATCGAGCTGCTGCGCCAGGTCCGCGACCGGGAACGCGACTCCGTGGCCCGCGCCGCGGCGCTGCTCGCCGGCACCGTCACGGCCGGTGGCAAGATCTTCGCCTACGGCGCGGGGCACTCCGCCCTCCCCGCCCAGGACCTGGTCTACCGCGCCGGCGGCCTGGCCCTGGTGAACCTGCTCGCCGTCCCCGGCACCACGGGAGTCGACGTCTCCCCCGCCACCCTCGGCAGTGCGCTCGAACACGTCGGCGGCCTCGCCACCGCCACGCTCGACAACAGCCCGGCGGCCGCCGGCGACCTGCTGATCGTGGTCTCCCTCTCCGGCCGGAACACGCTCCCCGTCGAGATGGCCGCGCACGCCAGGGCGCGCGGGCTCACCGTCGTCGGCGCCACCTCCGCCGGCTATGCCGAGCTCACCAGTTCCCGCCATCCCTCGGGCACCTTCCTCAAGGACCACTGCGACGTCGTCCTCGACAGCCACGTCCCCTACGGCGACACGACCCTGACCAGCGAGGGCATCGACGCCCCCTTCGCCCCCGCCTCCACCGTCGTCACCTGCGCGCTGCTCCAGGCCGTCGTCGCCGAGGCCGCCGGGCTGCTCGCCGCCGGCGGCAGCCAGCCGCCGATGCTCCGCTCGGCCAACGTGGACGGCGGGCGGGAGTGGAACGACCGGGTGGTCGCCGAGCACGCCGACCGCATCCTCTGGCGCCGCTGAAGCACTCGCCGAAAACACGCCCCGCTAACGCACCCCGCCACCGCCGCCCGCCAGGCCGTGCAGGTCGATCGCCGCCGCCACCCGCAGCGCCACGTCCTCGCCGTACGCCGCGTCGGACCGGTCGAACGGGCGCCGGCTCGCGCCCCGCAGGAACGTCAGCACCCCCAGGCTCCGGCCCCGGCTGCGCAGCACCACGCACAGCGCGTGCTCCGCGTCCTTGGGCCAACGGTGCTCCACCGCCCAGCTGGAGCGCGAGACGCCGCCGGTGGCCCGCACCGGCATGCCGCGCTCCAGCGCCTGGAGCGCCGGATGCCCCTGCCGGTAGCGCACCACGACCCCGCGCGCCGCCGGGGCAGCGCCGAAGGTGCCGGGGCTCTCCGCGATCCGCACCAGCTGCCCGGCCGGGCCCGCGCCCGCGGCGCCCGACTTCTTCCGCGACGCCGTGTCGAGCAGCGCGTGGTCGGCGAACCCGGCCAGCGCGTAGTGGAGTTGGAGCACCGCCGCGTCGAGCGGGTCCTCGCAGTCGGCCGCCGCCCTGGCCGCGCGGGACAGCTGGCCGTCCCTGAAGCGCTGCCTGGCCGCGCCCTGGGTGTGCCGCCTGGCCCTGGTGACGTCCTGGAAGATCCAGGCCACGCCCAGCGGCGCGGGCTCCGGCGCGGCCGGCGAGCCGAGCCGCAGGAAGCCGCTGGCCAGGCAGCGCCGCGGGCCACCGGGCGGGCCGGCCGCCGGCCCGGGATCGCCGAACCTGTCGTCGCGGGCGTCCTCGTCGAGGAGCGTCAGCCACAGCTCGACGGGCCCGGCCGGCGGCTGGCCGGCCAGCGCCTGTTCGAGGCCGCTCTCCAGCTCGTCGAGCCCGGCGCCGAAGAACTCGCCGAGCGGCTCGCCCAGCATGTCCACCGGCGTCACCCCCAGCGCCTCGGCCGCCGCGTCGTTGACGGCCACCGTGCGCAGGTCGGCGTCGACCAGCACGCTGGCCCATGTGTCGCAGTCGCCGAGCAGCGCCTCGCTCAACGCCAGGTTCCGCTCCAGGTCGAGCTGGGCGTGGGCCTCGCCGAAGGCGCAGTAGACGCCGGTCGGCCGGCCGTCGGGGTCGCGCATGGCGCTGGTGTTGGCCCGGACGAGGACCCGGCCGCCGTCCTTTCTGAGCAGCGGGAACTCCTGGAAGGGCCGTCCGCCGCCGGACGGCGGGCGGAGCGCGGCGAGCAGCCGGTCCATGACGTCGGCCGCGTCCGCCTCCCGCACCGCCCAGCCGCCGAGCCCCGTCCGGCCCACGGCCTGCTCGCGCGTCCAGCCGAGCATCCGCTCGGCCTTGCGGTTCCAGTGGGTGATCCGGCCGCTCGGGTCGACGGCGAACAGGGCCGCCTCCATCCCGTCGAGCAGCGCGGCCAGCAGCCGGTCGTCGGAGGTCGCGGGCCTGCCAGGCGACGAGGCCCGGGACTCGGCCCCGGATACCGGCCCGGAAACCTCGGAATGAGTGGTCACCTGATACCCCCAGCACAGGAGAGTGAGCGCCGGTCGCGTGCGCCGGACCATTCAACTGCATGGTGACAGCGGTCACATAGGGTTCGGGCGAATCTGGTATCCACGTCCCGGTCCGGAACCGTTCGCGGAAATTCGCTTGTGGCGCCTCGGGGGCGGCGCCTAACGTGCGGGGTACACGAGAAGGGAGGTGGTTCGGCAGATGTATGACAACCGGACGCGTGAGGTGACTGCGGCCTAGCGGTCGCCGTCTCACGACGTGTGGGGCCGGCACCGCCCGGCAATCCCAAGCAGTCACCCGATCCGCGGGCCGCCGGTAACGTCCGGCCGGCTCCCCGAGGCGCAAGCCCCGGGGACCAAGGCCCGCGGATCGTTGCTTTTCCGGCTCCTTCCGCGGCTCCCCGTCAGGGACAGAGCCGTTCGACCGCCCAGCGGCCGCCCTCCCGCACGTACCGCAGCCGGTCGTGCAGCCGGTTCTGCCGGCCCTGCCAGAACTCCACGGCCTCCGGCACCACCCGGTAGCCGCCCCACTGCGGCGGCGCCGGCACGTCCTCCCCCTCCGGATACCGGTCGGCCAGCTCCGCGTAGAGCTGGTCGAGCCGCGCCCTGGACGGCACCCGCGACGACTGGTCGCTGGCCCAGGCGCCCAGCTGGGAGCCGTGCGGCCGGGTCCTGAAGTAGGCCGCGGTCTCGTCCCGCCCGGTGCGCTCCGCAGTGCCGGAGACGATCACCTGGCGGGCGATGCCGTGCCAGGGGAAGAGGAGCGAGACGGCGGGGTTCGCCTCGATGTCCTGGCCCTTGCGGGAGCCGTAGTTGGTGAAGAAGACGAAGCCGCGCCGGTCGTAGCGCTTGAGCAGCACCGTCCGGCTGCTGGGGCGGCCGGCGGCGTCCGCGGTGGCGAGGACCATCGCGTTGGGCTCGTGCAGCCCGCTGTCCACGGCCTGCGTGAACCAGTGCTCGAACTGCTCGATCGGGTCGGCGGCCAGTTCGCTCTCGTCGAGCCCCGCGTCACGGTACTTGGCGCGCATCGCGGCCGGGTCGAGCTGTGGGCTCGGGGCGCCTCGGCCGGTGGCTCTGCGTTCGTCGGGGGTGCGGGCGGCGGCATGGGGGGCGTTGTCGGCGTGGGACACGCGCATATCTTGCAACACGCCGCTGACGGTGTCGGACGGCTCGGAGTTTTGTCCCATGCTCTGTGACCTGGGGACACCCGGAGTTAAGGTGACCGCCAGACTTGTCGCCAGACTTAACGCGCAAAAGACACCCGCGCGCTGCGCGCCACCCGACGCTAGCGAGGAGCCGCCTGATGTCCGAGTTCGTTCCCGGGCTCGAAGGAGTCGTCGCGTTCGAGACGGAGATCGCCGAGCCGGACCGGGAGGGCGGCGCGCTGCGGTACCGGGGCGTGGACATCGAGGAACTGGTGGGCCAGGTCACCTTCGGCGAGGTGTGGGGCCTGCTGGTGGACGGCTCCTTCACGCCTGGGCTGCCGCCGGCCGAGCCGTTCCCGATCCCGGTGCACTCCGGGGACGTCCGGGTGGACGTGCAGGCGGCGCTCGCCATGCTCTCGCCGGTGTGGGGGCTGCGGCCGCTGCTGGACATCGACGCCACCCAGGCCCGCACCGACCTGGCGCGGGCCGCCGTGATGGCGCTGAGCTTCGTCGCCCAGTCGGCGCGCGGCGTCGGCCTGCCGATGGTGCCGCAGCGGGAGATCGACAAGGCGGACAGCATCACCGAACGGTTCCTGCGCCGCTGGCGCGGCGAGCCGGACCCGCGGCACGTCGCGGCGCTCGACGCCTACTGGATCTCGGCCGCCGAGCACGGCATGAACTCGTCCACCTTCACGGCCCGCGTCATCGCCTCCACCGGCGCGGACGTGGCGGCCGCGCTGTCCGGCGCGGTCGGCGCCATGTCGGGCCCGCTGCACGGCGGGGCGCCGGCGCGGGTCCTCGGCATGATCGAGGAGATCGAGAAGACGGACGACGCGGAGGGCTACGTCCGGCGGAAGCTGGACGCCGGCGAGCGGCTGATGGGCTTCGGCCACCGCGTCTACCGGGCCGAGGACCCGCGCGCGCGGGTGTTGCGCGAGACGGCGCGGGAGCTGGGCGCGCCGCGCTACGAGGTGGCGGCCGCGCTCGAGCGGGCCGCGCTCGCGGAGCTCTCGGCGCGCCGCCCCGATCGGGTGCTGGCCACGAACGTGGAGTTCTGGGCGGCGATCGTGCTGGACTTCGCGGAGGTGCCGGCGCACATGTTCACGGCGATGTTCACCTGCGCGCGGACGGCGGGGTGGTCGGCGCACATCCTGGAACAGAAGCGGACGGGCCGGCTGATCCGCCCCTCGGCCCACTACGTCGGCCCGGGCCCGCGGGGCCGCGACTCCGTCGCGGCCTGAGCGGACGGGGCCTGACGGCCCCGTGCCCGCGTACCACCTGCCGGCCGTGGCCCCGGCGCTCCGCGCGGGGTTTCCCCCACCCACCCGCCCCTTCTGCCGCGCTCCGCGTGGTTGCGGCGGGGGCCTGGCGGCCCCGTTCCCGCCTGCCGCCTACCGGCCGCGGGATCCCGCGCTCCGCGCGGTAGGGGGGCGTGGCGGCTTCGCCGCGGGTTGCCCCGCGGGCGGGGGGACAGGGCCTGGCGGCCCGCAGGGCCGCGACGCGCTGCGCGCGGGGCGCGCCGGGCCCCGGCGCCCGGTGGGAACGTGCCGCCACAGCGGCGATGCCGGCCGGCGGCGGAGCCGCCACGGCCGCAG
>NZ_BAAGPR010000160.1:0-12648 GCF_054783955.1 Streptomyces mayteni
CTGCGCGCGGGCGCGAAGCCGCACGGCGGCGGCCGCGATCGGCGGACGCCGTGGTCCGGCCGGGCCGCCAGGGGCGGACCAGCGCCGAAGGCGCGACCGGTGCGAGCCGTCCGCAGGCGGTCAACACGCCGCGGGCACGACGGACGGCGGCGAGGCCGCGGTCCGCTGCGGCGCGGCGGCGGAGCCGCCGGAATCCGCCGGCGCACCGGAGCGGTGACCGTATGGCCATCGAGGGTTGGGGCCACAGGCCCCGGCGCCCGCGCATAACGCGCCCCAGGCGCGGGACGCGGCGCCGGAGTCCGCGGCCGCGCGGGAGCGATGGCCGTGCGGCCATCGGGGACCGGGGCCGCAGGCCCCGGAACATGCCCCGCAAGGGGGACGGCGAACACGCCGCAGGCGGCACGGCGAGCCGGGGCCGTAGGCCCCCGGCACCCGGCCCCCGCGCGTAACGCGCCGCAGGCGCGCAGTGCCGGGCGGCGGCGAAGCCGCCGGAGTCCGCGGCCGCGCGCCAGCGGTGACCGTGCGGCCATCGAGGACCGGGGCCGCAGGCCCCGGCACCCATGCCCTGCGGGCACGGCGGCGAAGCCGCCGGAGTCCGCGGCCGCGCGGCAGCGGTGATCGTGTGGCAATCAGGGACCGGGGCCGCAGGCCCCGGAACATGCCCCGCCAGGGGGACGGCGGCGAAGCCGCACCGCGCCACCACCGCGCCGCAGGCGCGGAACGCCGGGCGGCGGCGGAGCCGCCCGCCGCAGGCCGGCGGCCAGACCCCCGTCAGACCGCGCCGTCAGGGGCCCGGTAGAGGTGGTCGACCGCGTCGGCGTAGTCGCGGAGGATCGCCGTGCGGCGGAGTTTGAGGGAGGGCGTGAGGTGGCCGGAGGCGATCGTGAAGTCGCGGGGGAGGACGAGGAAGTCGCGGATCGTCGTGGAGCCCGCGCACTCCGCGTTGGCGTCGTCGACGGCGCGCCGCAGGTGGCGCAGGAGTTCGGGGTCGCGGACGAGTTCGCCGGCGGTGAGGTGGCCGCGTTCCATCACCTGTTGCCAGTGGGCCACGCCGTCCTGGTCCAGGGTGATGAGCGCGACCAGGTGGGGCCGGTCGTCGCCCACCACCAGGCACTGGCTGACCAGCGGGTGCGCGCGGAGGGCGTCCTCCAGCGGTCCAGGGGCCACGGTCTCGCCGGTCGCCGTGATGATGAGGTCCTTCTTGCGGCCGGTGATGGTGAGGTAGCCCTCGTCGTCGAACGAGCCCAGGTCGCCGGTGGCGAACCAGCCGTCCGCGTCGGTGGCCGGCACCACCTCGCGCCGCTCCGCGTCCCAGTAGCCGCCGAAGACCTGCCCGCCACGCACCAGCACCTCGCCGTCCCGCGCGATCCGCAGCTCCGTGCCGGGGACCGGCCAGCCGACCGTGCCGAGGCGTTGCGCGTTCGGCGGGGTGACGGTGGCGGCCGCGGTGGTCTCGGTCAGGCCGTAGCCCTCGTAGATCGAGATGCCCGCGCCCTCGAAGAACGAGCCGAGCCGGCGGCCGAGCGGCGAGCCGCCGCAGACCACGTGCCGCACCCGGCCGCCGAGCGCGGCCCTGATGCGCCGGTAGACCAGCGGGTCGTAGAGGGAGCGCGCGGCCCGCAGCCCCATGCCGGGGCCCTGCGCCATGCCGTGCTGCTGCGCCTCGGCGGCCGCGCCGTAGCGGCGGGCGATGCGGGCCGCCCGGTCGAACGCGCCGCCCCTGCCCAGCTTCTCGGCCCGCGCCCGGCCGCTGTTGAAGACCTTCTCCAGCAGGTAGGGGATGGCGAAGAGGAAGGTGGGCCGGAAGCCGGCGAGGTCGGCGAGCAGATCCTCGGTCCTGGTGCTCGTCGCGTGGCCGAGCCGCACCCGCGCCCGCACGCAGCCGATCGCCACCATCCGGCCGAGCACGTGGGCGAGCGGCAGGAAGAGCAGGGTGGCTGGCGGCTCGTCGGTCAGCTTCCTGAAGATCGGGTACAGCAGGGCGATCGCGTTGTCGATCTCGGCGAAGAGGTTGCCGTGGGTGATCACGCAGCCCTTGGGGCGGCCGGTGGTGCCCGAGGTGTAGACGATGGTGGCGGCGAGCCAGGGGGCGAGCAGCGCGCGCCGTTCGGAGACGACGGCGTCCGACAGGTCGCGGCCGGGGGCCGAGACGACGCCGAGGACGCCGCCCTCGGCCGAGATCGCGGTCAGCTGCCACAGGTGGTCGAGCGCCGGCAGTTCGTGCCGGACGGCGGTGACGGCGCGGGCCTCCTCGCCGCCCTCCACCGCGCAGGCCCGCGCGCCCGAGTCCCGCAGGATCCAACTCACCTGCTGCGGCGAGCTGGAGGGGTAGATCGGCACGGTGATCAGGCCGGCGGCCCAGGCGGCGAAGTCCAGCAGGGTCCACTCGTACCGGGGCCGCGACATGATGGCGAGCCGGTCGCCAGGGCGGAGGCCGTGGGCGATGAGGCCCTTGGCGACGGCCGTGACCTCGGCGGCGAACCGGGCGCAGCTGACGTCGTGCCAGGTGCCGTCGCGGTGCCGGCGGCTCAGCGCGATGTCGTCAGGCGCCTCGTAGGCGTTGACGTACGGCACGTCGGCGAGGCTGCCCTGTTCGACCGGCGGCACCAGCGGTGGCACCGAGACCCGCACCACCAGCCCGTTCTCGACGCGCAGCCGCGGCGGGACGGCGGTGTGCCCCGCTGGCGCGGTCGCGGTCGGAGTGTTCGGTTGTGGCATCTGGTCCTCCCGGTACGGCCCCCGTCAGGGGATTCCCCGGATTCTCCCGCTCGAACGGCTCGCTGACCGGCACTTTCACCGGATTCCCCGGGGGCCGGGACGGCTCGTCTCGCTGGTTCACCAAACGAACACACGCCACCCGCGCGACTGTTTCCGGCACGTGACTTTCCGTCACGCTGCCGTGCGGTGAAGGAATCTTCCGCCACGGCTCAGCGGCCCGGCCGCACCTCGTACGCGATCTCCAACGCCCCGTCGAAGCCTCGCAGTTCCGGGTAGGGCATCCCGAAGGCGACCCGGGCCGGCCAGTCGTCCGGGGTGTCGAGGAGCGTGAGCGGCAGCGGGTCGGTGTCGAATCCCTCGAAGGTCGCCGTCACGGAGCCGGTGTCCGGCGGCACCAGGATCATCAGCCCTTCGCCCTGGGCGCGCCCGCAGAGCTCGAAGTACTCCTGGTCCGCCTCCTCGCTCGGGTCGATCAGCGGCCCGCCACCACGGCCGCACGACTCCTCGGGCCGGAACCGCCAGGCCACGCCGTCCTCGCCTTCGGTGGCGGTCCGCGTCAACCAGACGTCGACGTCGTCCACCTCGCCGGCCAGGAAGTAGCCGTCGTCCCGCAGCTCTTCGGCGGCGCTCTCCTGGAAGAAGAACGCGTACGCCGCCCAGGCCGCGAGCCCCAACAGCACCGCGGCACCCCCCGCCGACCATGCGCGAACCCGCATCACGACCCCCCGTCGCTCCCATTAGCAAATGAGGTGGAGATCGTATGACCACTGGCAGATCAGGTCAACGGTCCGAGCCGCGTTGCTCGTTGAAAGGTCGTCGTGGTGGAGCGGAACCCGGTGTGGCCGGTGTGGGCCGCGTGGCGCAGGCACCACACCTCGGGCACCTCACGCGAGTCGGCGCCCGGCGACGCCTCGTCGCACGTGGTGCACTCCGAGGCGTAGATCGGCGGCCCGCCGTACGGGTCGAGCGACAGCGACCAGTCCGCGAACCGCGAGACCATCACGCCACACCACGGCCGGCGGTGACGTCGAACCGGCAGAACACGCTCTTCCCCCCGGCGTCGCGCGGCGCCCACCACGTCGCGTCCGCCAGGCTCTGCACGATGAACAGTCCGCGCCCGTGCTCGGGTAACAGGTCGAGGCCGCTGGGATCGCCCGACGGCAGCCGGGGCGGCGCCGGGTCCTCGTCCGCGACCTCCACGAACAGCCAGCGCGGCCAGTACCGCAGGGTCAGGCCGATCCTCCGCCGCCCGGTGACGTGCCGGACGGCGTTGCCCACCAGCTCCGACACGCACAGCACGACGTCGTCGAGCACCCACGGCAACTCCCAGTCGTCCAGCGTCTCCCGCGCCATGCGGCGAGCCACGGGTGGAGTCTCCTCGGAGTCGGCGAGCAGCGCGACGGAGCGGAAGCGGTAGGCGGTGGAGAACGCGGCCGGTTCCAGCGGCACCGGTCGCGCGGTCGGCATGGGCAGCTCTCTCGCGTCCGGTGACGGCGCCGTCATCGTGAACCCCCTCCTTGAGCCAAGCCAAGCCCTCATATGTTCAGTTGAGCCCGGAAGTGGTCCAATTCGGAACGTTCACAAGGGGGGTCACATACACACCAAGGGGGTTCACGTGGTGCGCGGTCAGCGCGCCCCGTGAGCCCCCCGGCGCGCGGGGGGCACCGAGGGCGCCTCCCGGGCGGAAACGGGCGAGCGGCGGTGGCCCGAGGCCACCGCCGCTCGCCCTTCGGGTCGCGGGGGCGCGTGCTACGCAGCCGCCCTGACCCCGACCGGCTGGTCGACGCCGTCGATCTCGAAGCTGGTGGCGTGCTCGTAGACCTCGCGGTCCAGGATGTCCTCCCGGGCCGCCACGATCACCGGCACGGCCGCCTGACCCGCCACGTTGGTGGCGGTGCGGATCATGTCCAGGATCGGGTCGATGGCCAGCAGCAGGCCGACGCCCTCCAGCGGGAGGCCCAGGGTGGAGAGGGTCAGCGTGGTCATCACCGTCGCACCGGTGAGTCCGGCGGTGGCGGCCGAGCCGATCACCGAGACGAAGACGATCAGCACGTAGTCCTGGACGCCCAGGGTCACGTCGAAGATCTCCGCGACGAAGATCGCGGCCAGCGCCGGGTAGATCGCCGCGCAGCCGTCCATCTTGGTGGTGGCGCCGAACGGCACGGCGAACGAGCCGTACTCGCGCGGCACGCCGAGCCGCTCGGTGACCTTCTGGGTGACCGGCAGCGTGCCGACGGAGGAGCGGGAGACGAAGGCCAGCTGGATCGCGGGCCAGGCGGCGCGGAAGAAGCGCAGCGGGTCGACGCCGGCCGCGAACCGCAGCAGCAGCGGGTAGACGCCGAACAGCACCAGGGCGCAGCCGAGGTAGACGTCGAAGGTGAACGTCGCGTAGTCGCCGAGCAGGTCCCAGCCGTACTCGTTGATGGACCGGCCGATCAGGCCCACCGTGCCAAGCGGCGCCAGCCTGATCACCCACCACAGCGCCTTCTGGAGCAGCGCGAGCGCCGTCTCGCCGAACGTGATCAGCGGGGTGGCGCGCTCGCCGAGCTGGAGCGCGGCCACGCCGGTCGCGGCGGCGAGGAACACGATCTGGAGCACGTTCAACTCGGTGAACGGCGTGATGATGTCCGTCGGGATGATGCCGGTCAGGAAGTCGAGCCAGGAGCCCTTGGTCTCCGGCGCCGAGCCGTCGGCCGGGGTGAGTCCCGTGCCGTCACCCGGGTTGGTGACCAGGCCGATGGTGATGCCGATGGCGACCGCGATCAGCGAGGTGGCCAAGAACCACAGCAGGGTCCGGCCGGCCAGCCGGGCGGCGTTGGACACGTTGCGGAGGCTGGTGATCGAGATCGCGATGGCGAAGAACACCAGCGGCGCGACGGCGAGCCGCAGCAGCTGGACGAAGGTGCCGCCGATCTCGTCGAGGGTGCGGCCGAGCCACTCGACCTCGGTGGCCCTGGCTATCCAGCCGAGCAGCACGCCGAGCACGAGGCCGAGCAGGATCTGGGCCCAGAACGGGGGCAGGGATATCCGGAATCTGTTTCCGTCGCGCGCGGGGGCGGCGTCCGGGGTGGGGGACGGGGTTGACACAGGGCACACTCCGGTCAGGGGTGAAAGACGTGGTGCGGGCGCGGCGCACGCGGCACGCGTGAGGGGTCGCTGAGGCTAGGGGTGGGTAGGCCTGGGTGAGGCGAAGGCGATCAGCGACAGGCCGCGGTGAGACAGCGGCAGAGATCGATGTGCAGGCGCGCCACGAGCAGAGTGCTCGGGTCAGAGAGCGGCGCGGCTGCGGTGTTCATGACGACGACGGTAGCACCAGGTTCCTGGCGCGTCATGGGGCTGATCACAACTCCCCACGGGAGATGGGGAGATGCGATCGGAGCGTGAGGCGGATCACTCCGCCGCGCCGTGGCGCGGCGCGGCGTTGCGTGGTTCTTGTCAGTCCTCCATGGACTGGTTGGCCTGCAGCCGGCCCTTGGCCCGCTCGATGCGCGGCACGATCTGCTGCGACATCGCGTCCCGCTGCCGGCGCAGCAGCACGAAGCTGAGCGGCGCCGAGACGACGATCGCGAGCAGGGTGATCCACAACGGATTCGCCGTCCCGAACGACTCGGGCAGCACGCCGACGTACGACAGCACGGCGATCACGACGAACGAAGCGGCGAACACGGCGAACCGCAGCGCGGTGTACCGCGCAGCGGCCCCTCGCCTGGCGGCGGGCCCGGCCAACTCGTCAGCGGCCGCAGGCTCGCTGGCGCTCGCCGCGGTGCCGGAAGTGGTCGACTCGTCGGCCGCTGGCGCAGCCGCGGAGTCGGCTGTGCCGGCCGGCTCGGCGGCGCCGGCGCCAGTCGGAGTGGCGGCCTCGTCGGTCGCGGACTCGACACCCTCGGCCGAGGCGGCCGCGAGGCCGTCGGCCTCGGCTGTGCCGGCCGTCGGGTCGGCGGAAGCGGTCACGTCGGCCGGCTTGGCCGGATCGGCGGTGACAGGCTCGGCACCGGCGCCCGAAGACCCGGCGGAGCCGGAGGCACCTCTCGGCTCGGAGTTCTCGGCCGCACCAGCGGCCGTACCGACCGCATCGGCGGAGCCGGAGGTAGCGGTCAGCTTGGCAACGTCGCCGGCCGAAGGCCCGGCGGAGCCACCCGCGCCGGCCGCGTCCAACGTAGCGGCAGCGTCATCGGCACCGGCGGCGGCCTTCGTTCCGGCCGGGCTGGCCAAGCCCTCGCTGCGGCTCACGGTGCCACCTCCTGGTCCCACGCTGACTTGTCCGGCTTTCGGCTGACGCTCCAGTGAAACACAGCCCTCACCGGCCACCCGCAACGGCCCCCGCAGGCTTCGGAGGCCAGCCGCCACGGCCCCGCACGGCCACCACGCCGGACCTCACCGCAGGGCTCCGGCCCGCCCCAGGCCGCCCGCCAAGGGCCCCGCAACGGCCCCCGCCGGCTCCTTCGAGGGCCGGTCGCCGGGCCGCCGCGGGCCCAGCGGGAGCCACATCGTGATGTCGTCGCGGTACTCGCCGTCCCCGACGTGGATCGCGTCGGGGACGCGGCCCACCTCGCGGTAGCCGCACGCCGCGTAGAAGCCTTCGAGGCCCATGCCGCCCCGGCAGGTCAGCCGGATGCCGGTGGCGCCCGGCGCCACCCGGTGGGCGGCCGAGGCCGCGGCCGCCAGCAGCTCGCGGCCCGCGCCGGCGCCCTGCAGGCGCGGCGCGACCATCACCGTGTTCAGCCACACCCAGTGCCCCATCAGCGGGTGGGTGTTCAGCTTCAGGAACGCCGTGGCGACCGGCCGGCCGCCGGCGGCGCCGCGTTCCGGCAGGCCCACCAGCAGCCGGGTGGTGCCCTCGGCCATCCCGACCAGGTGCTGCCGCAGCGCCGGCTCGACGTCGGCCGCCGTCACCGGCGGCAGGAAGCCGACCGCGCCGCCCGCGTTGACCACGTCAGCCCACAGCCCGGCCAGACCGTCCCGCAGCGCGGGAGTCACGCCCGGGTCGAGGACGAACCGCAGCCGGGCCCGCGATCCCCCACCGGCCGCCCGCCGAGGGCCCGGCACGCCGCTCACACCCGCATCGGCTGGGGCGACTCGCGACGCTCCGCGTCGGGGCCCTCGTACTCCCGCACCACCTGGTAGCGGGTGTTGCGCTCCACCGGCCGGAAGCCGGCGTCCCTGATGAGGTCGAGCAGGTCGTCGCGGGTGAGCTTGTCGGGCGTGCCGAAGTTGTCCGCGTCGTGGGTGATCTTGTACTCCACGACCGAGCCGTCCATGTCGTCGGCGCCGTGCTGGAGCGCCAGCTGCGCGGTCTGGACGCCGTGCATCACCCAGAACACCTTGACGTGCGGCACGTTGTCGAAGAGCAGCCGGGAGACCGCGAACGTCCGCAGCGCCTCGGCGCCCGTCGCCATGGTGGTCCTGGCCTGGAGCCGGTTGCGGACCTTGCCGTCCTTCATGTCCACGAAGTCGTGCTGGTAGCGCAGCGGGATGAAGACCTGGAAGCCGCCGGTCTCGTCCTGGAGCTCGCGCAGCCGCAGCACGTGGTCGACGCGGTGGCGCCGCTCCTCGATGTGGCCGTAGAGCATGGTGCAGGGCGTCTTCAGGCCCTTGGAGTGCGCCAGGCGGTGGATCCGCGACCAGTCCTCCCAGTGGGTCTTGTGGTCGACGATGTGCTGCCTGACCTCCCAGTCGAAGATCTCCGCGCCGCCGCCGGTCAGCGACTCGAGGCCGGCGTCGATCAGCTCGTCGAGGATCTCGGACGCCGGCATCCCGGAGATGGTCTCGAAGTGGTGGATCTCGGTCGCGGTGAACGCCTTGAGCTGCACCGACTCGGGCAGCGCCTCCTTGAGCGCGCGCAGCGAGCGCGGGTAGTAGCGCCAGGGCAGCGACGGGTGCAGGCCGTTGACGATGTGCAACTCGGTGAGCTGGTCGTTCTCCATCGCCCTGGCCAGCCGCACGGCCTCCTCGATGCGCATCGTGTACGCGTCCTTCTCGCCCGGCTTGCGCTGGAACGAGCAGTAGGCGCACGAGGCCGTGCACACGTTGGTCATGTTGAGGTGGCGGTTGACGTTGAAGTAGACGACGTCGCCGTTCTTCCGGGTCCTGACCTCGTGCGCGAGGCCGCCGAGCCAGGCCAGGTCGTCGGACTCGTAGAGCGCGATCCCGTCCTCCCGGGACAGCCGCTCACCGGCGTGCACCTTCTCCTCGAGATCCCGCTTGAGCCCCGCGTCCATGTGACCGCGCCTCCCTCTCCACCGGCGTGCGGCGGCTCACCACCGCCGGGACACGAGACTACGCCCGCGGCCCGTCCGACAGGTCGCCGACCCGGTTCTCCCACTTGGTGGACAGCACGATGGTGGTCCTGGTGCGCGAGACGCCCTTGGTGGAGGAGAGCCGGCGGATGGTGCGCTCGAGACCGTCCACGTCGGAGGCGCGGACCTTCAGCATGAACGAGTCGTCCCCGGCGATGAACCAGCAGTCCTCGATCTCGGCCAGCTCGCGCAGCCGGCCGGCGGCCTCCTCGTGGTCCACCGAGTCCGACAGCTGGATGCCGATCAGCGCCGTGACGCCGAGGCCGAGCGAGCGCGCGTCCACCGTGGCCCGGTAGCCGGTGATGACGCCGGCCGCCTCCAGACGGTTGATCCGGTCGGTGACGCTGGGGCCCGACAGGCCCACGAGGCGGCCCAACTCGGCGTAGGACGCCCGGCCGTTCTCCCGCAGAGCCTGGATCAGCTGCCTGTCCACCGCGTCCATCGTCACAGAGCCTTCCTCATTCCCTGGTCGATTGCACAGACGAATCTAAGGCACGCGCGGCCGCCGACCTACGAGTGGTGGGCCGAACGGGCCTCGCCACCTCACCCGTCTCACTCCCCCCGGTGGCCGCCGGCCTCCCCGAGCGCCCCCCGCCACCGCCGGTAGAGGTCGTGCTCCACCCCCGCCGCGTCGAGCGCCCGGCCGGCCACGAAGTCCACCACGTCCTGGATGTGGCTCGCCCCCGCGTAGAACGCGGGCGACGCGGGCAACACCACCGCGCCCGCCTCGTCGAGCGCCACCAGCTGCCGCAGCGTCTGCCCGGCCAACGGCGTCTCGCGCACCACCACGACCAGCGGCCGCCGCTCCTTCAACGTGACCGACGCGGCCCGCTGCAACAGGTCCTTCGACAGGCCGAGCGACACCCCGGCGACCGACGCCGTGGAGGCCGGCACGATCAGCATCCCCCGCGCCCGGTACGAGCCGGACGACGGGCCGGCCGCCAGATCACCAGGCCGCCACCACCGCACCGCCTCCCCCGACAGGTCGGGCAGCCGGTCGAGGAACGTGTCGGGCTTGCCGTCCGCGCCACGCGCCAGCCAGCTCCGCAGATCGGCCCGCCAGTGGCCGTCCCTGACCGATATGCCCGTCTCGTCGAGCAGCGTCAGCCGGGCCGCCCGGCTCACCACCAGATCCACCGACTCGCCGGCGGCGAGCAGCGCCCGCAGCACCGCCGCCGCGAACGGCGTCCCCGAGGCGCCCGAGACACCGACGATCCACGGCTCACGCCGAGCTTCCTCCATAACAGCAGGCTAGACGGCACCACCGACAGAACCGACGGGTGCCGTTAGCTAACAACCGGCTTACCGGACGGTGACGCCTCGGCCACAGGGGGCACTCCAACGCGGGGCTCGATCGTTGCCCGTGGAGACTGGACCCGCGTCCCCGGACGCAGGACGAGCCGCCAGGTGTCCCCGACACCAGCCCCCACGGACCAGGAGTGACGCCATCAGCACCCGCCCGAGCACCCGCCCGCTCCTCCAACGGCTCGCCGCCATCGGCGGCGTCGCGCTGCTCACCGCCGCGACCGGGGCCTGCCAGGTGATACAGCAGGCGCGCGCCGGCCTCGAGGTCTCGGACGCGGTGGACGAGCTGCTGTCCTGGGAGGCGCTGACCGTCGGCGCCACCCTGGAGGCGACCCCCGAGGAGGTCTACGCCTACCTCCAGCGCGCCGCCGCGCGGGACGGCGGTGGGCTCCAGCCGTCCGCCGACCAGGCCAGGCTGCTCGCCGACCTGGAGCTCACGGTCTCGGTCGGCGACCCGGAGCGCGAGACCCAGATGCGCCGCCTCGACCCGGACGACCCGCTGGACGGCGCCATGACGGTCAACTTCGGCGGCCGGGACGTGGCGGGCCTCAAGAACATAGGAGAGCGCACCTACGTCAGGATCGGCGGCGAGGCCATCGTCGACGACGTCTACGGCGGCGGCGAGGCCGCCGTGGCCCGCGCCCAGCGCTTCGAGTCGGACGCGGCCGAACTCCCCGACTCGCTCACCGCCGCCCGCAACGCGCTCTCCGGCAACTGGGTCGAGATCGACCCCGACCGCTACCCCGACTACGCCACCGCCCTCGGCGACGGCGGCGAGGTCAGCGAGGACACCTCGGGCCGGCTGGCCGGCGCCCTCACCGACGGCGGCGAACTGCTGGCGCCGGAGGCGCAGTGGGAGTTCGTCGAGACCCTGCGGTCCACGCTGCGGGCCGAGGCGTCCCTCAGCCCGGCGGGCGAGCAGCGCGGCGCCGAGCTGGTCGACGTCGAGATGGCCGCCGACGACGCGCGCCGCGCCCTGGCCCCGCTGCTCGGGCTGCTCACCGCGCAGACCGAGCGGTTCGGGCTGCCCCCGCTGATCTCCGAGCCGGGCGATGGGCAGGAGGCCCCCCTCGAGATCCGCCTGGAGATCCGCAACGGGGTCCTCACCGCCGCCACCGTCGACCTCGGCCAACTGGCCGGCCCCGGCGCCGGCTCCCTCCCGCTCCGGCTGGCCCTCACCGGCGGCTCCGCCCTCTCCCTCAACCCGCCCGACCCGGCCGACGGCCAGCTCACCCCCGAGGACCTGACGGTCGCCCTGCTCTACCTGGCGCAGCTCGACGAGGCCCGCGCCGAGGACGACGACCGCGCCGACGTTCCAGGGCCCATGCAGCCGTGACGCCCGACACGTCCCGGATCGACCGGGCTGCCCTACCCTGGGAGGCATGCCCGAACTCCCCGAGGTCGAGGCACTGCGCGAGTTCCTGACCGGTTCGGCCGTGGGCCACCGCGTCCGCCGCGCGATGCCGGTCGCGTTCCACGTCCTGAAGACCTACGATCCGCCGCTCGGCGCGATCGAGGGCCAGCCGATCACGGCCGTCGCCAGGCACGGCAAGTTCCTCGACCTCACGGTCGGCGAACTCCACCTCGTCGTCCACCTCGCCCGCGCCGGCTGGCTCCGCTGGCAGGACGCCCTCCCGGCCGCCCCGCCACGCCCCGGCAAGGGCCCGCTCGCCCTGCGGCTGGCGCTCGACACCCCCGAGGGCGCGGGCTTCGACCTCACCGAGGCCGGCACCCAGAAGCGGCTCGCGGTCTACTGCGTCCGCGACCCGGCCGACGTCCCCGGCGTCGCCCGCCTCGGCCCCGACCCGCTGGCCCCCGACTTCACCGTCGCCGCCCTCGCGGCCCTGCTCCGCGACGAGAACCGCCAGCTCAAGGGCGTCCTCCGCGACCAGAGCGTGCTGGCCGGCGTCGGCAACGCCTACTCGGACGAGATCCTGCACGCCGCGCGCATGTCACCGTTCAAGATGGCCAACCGGCTCGACGAGGCCGAGACGACCACGCTGTACGAGGCCCTGACCGACACGCTGCGCTCCGCCGTCGCCCGCGCCAGCGGGCTGGCGGCCGGCCGCCTCAAGGCCGAGAAGAAGAGCGGCCTCCGCGTCCACGGCCGCGCCGGCGAACCGTGCCCGGCCTGCGGGGACACGATCCGCGAGGTGTCGTACCGCGACTCGTCGCTCCAGTACTGCGCGACGTGCCAGACGGCCGGCAAACCACTGGCCGACCGCCGGCTCTCCCGGCTCCTGAAGTAACCGCCGGGGGGTTCCCGCCGCGCGGTGCTCCCCCACCCACCCGCCCTTCGCTGGCGCTCCGCGCCGGGGTTTCCCCCACC
>NZ_BAAGPR010000161.1:0-12585 GCF_054783955.1 Streptomyces mayteni
CGCGCGAAGCGCGAAACAAAGGGCTCGTGGGGGCACCTCCCAGCGTTAGCTGGGGGAGGGTGGGGAAAACCCCGCGCGAAGCGCGGGGCACCCACCCCCACAATCCCGCGGCGAAGCCACCACACCCCGCGCGAAGCGCGCCACACCCACCCCGGCGGCGCCCCCGCCACACCCCGCGCGAAGCACGCCGCACCCGCTCCGGCGGCCGGCCCGGCCCGGCAGGGCCCACCCCGCGCGAAGCGCGCGTAGGGGCGGGCGGGCGGGGAGGATCCCGCGCGGAGCGTGGAAGAAAGGGCGGGTGGGTGGGGCAAACCGCCGGGGAGACGCCCAGGCCGCGTCTCAGGTCGCGGAATCTCCGTCCCGAAAGGCGGGCGGGAGGCGTAACCTCGGTGGGAGTCGGATCGCCCCGCAGGGGAGAGGCAGGAGAGCAGAGAGATGGCGACACTGAGGTCCCGCACCGTCACCCACGGCCGTAACGCGGCGGGAGCCCGCTCCCTCCTTCAGGCCGCGGGGGTAGACCGGGCGGACTTCGGGAAGCCGATCATCGCCGTGGCCAACAGCTTCACCGAGTTCGTGCCCGGCCACACCCACCTCCAGCCGGTCGGCCGGATCGTCTCCGAGGCGATCAAGCAGGCCGGCGGCATCCCCCGCGAGTTCAACACGATCGCGGTGGACGACGGCATCGCGATGGGGCACGGCGGCATGCTGTACTCGCTGCCGTCCCGCGACCTGATCGCCGACTCCGTCGAGTACATGGTGGAGGCGCACTGCGCGGACGCGCTGATCTGCATCTCCAACTGCGACAAGATCACCCCCGGCATGCTGATGGCCGCGATGCGGCTGAACATCCCGACGGTCTTCGTCTCCGGCGGCCCGATGGAGGCCGGGCAGACGACCCTGGTGGACGGCACGGTCCGGAAGCTGGATCTGGTCAACGCCATCGCGGACGCCGCCAACGACAGCGTCTCCGACGAGGACATCCGCCGCATCGAGGACAATGCCTGTCCTACCTGCGGCTCCTGTTCCGGCATGTTCACGGCCAACTCGATGAACTGTCTGGTGGAGGCCATCGGCCTGGCCCTCCCGGGCAACGGCTCGGTGCTCGCCACCCACACCGCCCGCCGCGCGCTCTACGAGGACGCCGGCCGCACCGTCGTCGAGCTGGCCCGCCGCTTCTACGACGAGGACGACGCGACCGTGCTGCCGCGCGCCGTCGGCTCGCGCGCCGCGTTCGAGAACGCGATGGCGCTGGACGTCGCGATGGGCGGCTCCACCAACACCGTGCTGCACCTGCTGGCCGCCGCCGAGGAGGCGGGTCTCGACTACGGCCTGAAGGAGATCGACGCGCTCTCCCGCCGGATGCCCTGCCTGTCCAAGGTGGCGCCGAACGGCAACTACTACATGGAGGACGTGCACCGCGCCGGCGGCGTCCCCGCGATCCTGGGCGAGCTGTACCGGGGCGGGCTGCTCCGCGAGGACGTGCACACCGTGCACAGCCCCTCGCTCGCCGACTGGCTGAAGAGCTGGGACATCCGTGGCGGCTCCCCCTCGCCCGAGGCGGTCGAGCTGTTCCACGCGGCGCCCGGCGGCCGCCGCTCGGCCACCGCGTTCTCGCAGTCGGAGCGCTGGGAGACGCTGGACACCGACGCCGAGGGCGGCTGCATCCGCGACGTCGCGCACGCCTACTCGACCGAGGGCGGCCTGGCCGTGCTCTACGGCAACCTGGCGGAGGACGGCTGCGTGGTGAAGACCGCCGGCGTCGACGAGTCGATCTGGACGTTCGAGGGTCCCGCGGTGGTGCTCGACTCCCAGGAGGACGCCGTCGCGGCCATCCTGAACAAGCGGGTCAAGGAGGGCGACGTGGTCGTCATCCGCTACGAGGGCCCGCGCGGCGGCCCCGGCATGCAGGAGATGCTGCACCCCACCTCGTTCCTCAAGGGGCGCGGCCTGGGCAAGAAGTGCGCGCTGGTCACCGACGGCCGGTTCTCCGGCGGCACCTCGGGGCTCTCCATCGGCCACTGCTCGCCCGAGGCCGCGGCCGGCGGCACCATCGCGCTGGTGCGGGACGGCGACCGGATCCGGATCGACATCCCGAGCCGGAGCCTGGAGCTGCTGGTCCCGGACGAGGAGTTGGCCGCCCGCCGCGCCGAGCTGAACGGCCGGTACGCACCGGCCGACCGGGACCGCAAGGTCTCGCTGGCGCTGCGCGCCTACGCCGCCATGGTCACCAGCGCGGACAGGGGCGCCGTGCGGGACCTGAGCAAGCTGGAGGGCTGAGGCCCGCCACACCCACCCTGGGAGCGTCAGCCCCGGTGGCGTTCGAGCAGCTTCGCCAGCCGCTCGACCGTGGCCGGGGCTTCGCGTCGCAGGGTGGCGGTGTCCAGGCCCTCGTCGCCGAGCACCGTCAGCAGCGCGTTGTCGCCGACCGCCAGCACCACGGCGTGGCCCGCGGTGCCGCGCAGCACGATCTCCTGGAGCCCGCCGGCGCCCACCTCGTAGGTCGCGCGCCGGCCGAGGCCGAGCGTGGCGGCGGAGAGCGCGGCCACCGACTCCGGGTGCGCGGCGGCCGCGTCGGCGGCGACCAGCAGGCCGTCCACCGTGGCCACCACCGTCTCGGTCACGCCGATCACGCGTTCCCGCAGGGACCTCAGTTCGTCGGCCAGCGCGGCTGGTTCGGGTGCTGCGGGGTGGCTCATGGCGTGCTCGCTTCCGTGTCGTGACGTGCTGTACGCCCGCTTCAGCGACCTCGGTCGGGCAGGTGCCCGCCCGGAGTTCGGCGCGGCAGCGGGATTCCGGGAGGCAGCGGTGGGGGCGGAGCGCCGCCGACGTCGGTGCGCGGGCCGAGGCCGTCGCCCAACGGGCTGGTGGAGGTGGGGAGTTCGACGATCACCAGGTCGCGTGCCCGCATCCGGCTCAGGTCGAGGAGCACCGGGAAGACGCCGCGTCCCAGCGCGAAGGCCAGATCGCGGACCGTGCGGCGGCCGTTGACGAAGCGCAGGATCTCCCGGTAGCGCGGGGGCGTGCACCCGGCCGCGCACGAGTTCGGTAGCGCTCCCCCAGAGCCTGGGGAGCAGGGTGAGGCGGCGGCCGGCCTCCTGGGAGAGTGCCTGCGGTTCGACGCCGGGCCCCGCGGTGAACTGGGGCGGCAGCGCGGAGTCGGTGACGTCCCAGCCGCCAGGGGCGGTGAGCGCGAGCGCGAAGGCGGCGTCGTGCACGGCGGCCGTGCACACCACCTCCAACTCGACGGCGCCGAGCAGGCCGTGCTCGACCAGCGTCACGCCGACGGGGTCGCTCGCGCCGGCCGCGGCGCGCGCCGTCACCCAGTCCTCCTCGGCGATCCGCCCGGACTTCAGCAGCAGCGACTCGACCGGCGGCGATCCCGGGGTGTCGATCGCGGTCACCAGGCCGGCGCGCAGGTGGATGGTGCCGCCTGGGGAGCCGGAGACGACGACGGCGCCGGTGAACTCCCGGTCGAGCACCGCCGTCAGCAGCATGGCGTCCCCGCGTCGCGCCACCACCTGCGTGACGTGGTGCCGGTGCCGGCTGGTGATGATCACGCTCTCCAACTCGCCCGTGGCGCCCGCCTGGTCGAGGCGTTCGGCGAGGAGCCCTGTGAGGTCGGACAGCTCGATGCCGTCGCCCGTGCCCTCCCACTCGCCGACGGCGCCGTAGGTCAGCCCGGTCACGGCGTCCACCAGGGCCGCGCCCAGCACTCCCGGCAGGCTGAGGATCGCGGAGAGGGACGTGTCGAGCGTGCGCACCGTTGGTCCTCAGGAAGCCATGGCGGTCGACGGGGCCATCGGGGTCGCCCTGGTCGACTACGAGAGCGGCATGTCGCTCGCCACGCTCGGTATCGACGACACCATCGAGGACGTCCTCATCACCCTCGGCGACCACTACCACGTCATCCGGCTGCTGCCGGCCGACCGCGGCTCGCTCTTCCTCTACCTCGCGCTCGACCGCTCCCGCGCCAACCTGGCGCTGGCCAGGCACAGCCTCAAGCGGGTCGAGGGCCACCTGGAGGTCTGACGGGCCGGGCTGGGCCGAGGCGAGGCGGGGCGCGACGGGTCGGGGCGCGGGTTCACCCCAGTTCGTCGAGGCGGGTGGCGTACAGCGTGTTGCCGATCGTCACCACATAGGCCAGGCCGTCGTCCGTGATCACCGGCGGCGGCGCCCAGGCGTCGCTGCCGGCGCCCGGCGTGCCCGGGTGCGGCTCGCCCACCGCGAGCTGCGCGCCGTCCGCGACCGCCACCCGGTGGAGCCGGCCGTCGCCGTCCGAGAAGTACAGCGCGTCGTCGGCGACGGTGAGCGCCGAGGTGGTCTCGGCGTCCAGGTCGACCGACCAGCGCACCTCGCCCGCCGCCATGTCCACGGCCGTGATGCCGCCCGCGGTGTCGTTGGCGTAGGCCACGCCGTCCGCCACCACGGTGCGCGGGTCGGCGACCGTGTCGAGCACGGTGCTGCTCCAGGCGCGGTCGGCGAGGTCGAGCCGGTGCAGCGCCCTGACCACCGGCAGGTCGGGGTCCCACTCCTCGAAGTACGCCGCGTCCGCGTCGATCCCCACCGGTTCGAGCAGGCCGGCCGCCTCGGGCGGCGGCCCCACCGGCTCCGGCCACTGCTCCCGGCCGGTCCCGTCGAGCAGCGCCAGCTCCAGCGGGAAGCCCTCGGACTCCTCGCGGCTCAGCGCCAGGACCCGGTTCAGGTCCTCGTCCGTCAGCACGTCGGTGAGATAGCGGCCCGGGGCCTCCCAGGAGCCCACCGGGTCAGGGGAGTCGAGGGCGTAGAAGCGCAGCGTGCTGTCGCCGTTCTGCAGCACCAGGCTGTCCTCGGTGGCGGCCATCGCGTTCATCAGCTCGGGCGCGTCGATCTCCCACAGCTCGTCGCCGCTTGCCCGGTCGAGCGCCAACAGGCCCTTCTCCGACGGGGCGTAGACCACCTCGCCGACCGCGAGCGCGCCGGGCCCGGCGGCCGAGTCGCGCGGCGGATGGTGGCGCCAGCGCTCGGTGCCGTCCGGGGCGAGCAGCACGGTCACGTCGGAGCCGGCCGAGCAGAGCAGGTCGCCGGCGGCCGCCGGGGCGCAGGCCATGCCGGAGATCGCCGCGTCCCGCACGCCGAAGTCCTGCCAGTCCACCTCCCACGGCGTGAACGCCGGCGCGGTCGGGGCGTCGGCCGATGGCCCGGGCGCCGAGTCGTCGTCCGGGTCGGCGCCGCCTTCGCCGCGGTCACCGGCCACCAGCACGCCGGCGCCGGCCGCCGCCAGCACCGCCAGGGTGACCGCGCCCACCGCGAGCCGGCGCCGCGACCGCCGCCGCCCGGCCTGGGGTTCCTCGCCCTCGCCGGCCTGCCGCGCGCCCCGCCAGACCTCGGAATCGCGCACCACCGCGGCCTGCGCCCTGGTGTCCGCGAAGGACGCCATCCGCAGCAACGACGGCACCGCCGGCCGCCGTTCGGGATCCTTCGCCAGGCACATCGACACCAGGTCGCGCAGCGCCGGCGGCACGTCGTCGAGGTCCGGCTCCTCGTGCACCACCCGGTAGGCCACCGCCTGGGGGCACCTCCCAGCGTTAGCTGGGGGAGGATCGCCGCCCGGCAGCCCGCCGGCCTCGAACGGGCTGTGGCCGGTCGCCGCGAACGCCACCACCGCGCCGAGCGCGAACACGTCGGCCGCCGTCGACACCTCGGCGCCGCCGGTCAGCTGCTCGGGCGCCATGAACGGCGGCGAGCCGAGCACCGCGCCGTCCTCCGTCAGCCGGTGACTGTCGCTCAGCGCCCGGGTGATCCCGAAGTCGATCACCCGCACCCCGTCCTCGGCCAGCAGCACGTTGCCCGGCTTGAGGTCCCGGTGCACCAGGCCGTGGCCGTGGATCTCGGTCAGCGCCTCGGCCAGCTGCGCGCCCACCCTGGCGGCCTCGCGGGCCGGCAGCGGGCCGTGCTCGGCGATCCGGTCGGCCAGCGAGCCGCCGGGCACGTAGAGGGTGGCGAGCCAGGGCGGATCGCCCTCCGGGTCGGCGTCCACGACGGGTGCGGTGAACGCGCCGCTGACCCGCCTCGCCGCCGCCACCTCGCGCCGGAACCTGGCCCGGAAGCCGGGATCCTCGGCGTACTCGCGGCGGATCACCTTGATCGCCAACTGCCGGCCGGCGACCGTCCTGGCCAGGTGGACCACGCCCATCCCGCCGCTGCCCAGCCGGCGTTCGAGCACGTACTCGCCGAGCCGTTCGGGCGCCGAGCCGGGCGCCGAACCGTGGTTGTCCGTCATGGCAGCTCCCCCGGTGGGCCCACGAATGCCGGGAATCAGGGTACTGGGCCCGCGCCGCTCGCCCGGGCTGCGGCCATAATCGACCGCATGTCCACTTCTGCCGCCCACCCTTCCGAACCGTCCGTCGCCGACGAGGAGAACGCCCCGAGGCCGGAGTCGATCCGGTTCTACGGCACCCGCTGGGTCGACCGCTCACACGGTTACGCCCTGCGCCGGGTGCTGCTGACCGCGGCGGCCGGCCTGCTGACCGTGGTGGGCGCGCTGGCGCTGTGGATCCTCTACGCCGGCGTCGCCGCCGGGTCCCCTGGCTGGCTCTCCTCGCTCGTCCTGCTGGCGCTGCTGCTCTGCACCGCCATCGCCTTCACCCGCGCGTGGGTCGGCTACACCCGCCCGCGGTCCCCCGATGCGATTGAGGAGAGCGCCTTCCGCAGCATCAAGGTCGTCGGCTTCGTCGGCGTGCTGCTGGCCTACGGGCTGCGCGGCACGATCGAGGCACCGGGCGAGGGGCTGCTGCGCGCCGACTACGAGGCCGCGCTCGACCGGCACCGGCGGCTGACCGTCAAGCGCTCGGGCAACCCGGCCCGACGCCGAGCCACTCGGCGTCACCGCTGACAGGTGTCAGCTCGCATTGACAGGTGACGGTGCCCGCTGAGAGGCTGCACCCACAGACCGGGAACGGCGAGGGGACCTCTCGATGAACGACCCGACGCGGGACCACGGCGACGAGGAACCGGCACCGATCGGCGAACAACTGCTGAAGGTGCTGGCCGCGCTCGGCCACCCGCAGCGGATGCGGATCGTCGCGGCGCTGGCCGAGGAGCGGAACTACGTCAGCCGGCTGGCCCGCGAGATCGGCATGAGCCGCCCGCTGCTCCACATGCACCTCCAGCGGCTCGAGGCCGCCGGCCTGATCGCCGGCTCCCTCGAACTGTCCGAGGACGGCAAGGCCATGCGGTACTTCGAGGTCGCGCCGTTCCTCTACGAGCTGACCCCGCGCACCATCGCCGCCGCGGCCGAGTCGTTGCGGCCCGAGTCCGCGGCACGGAGAGAAGAAGAGGAAGCACAGTGAACGACTCGATGGTGACGCTGGCCGACGACCCGGCCGGTGTCTGGGCCGCAGGACTCGGCGTCGGGGGCGTGTTCCTCCTGCTCATCGTCATCGTCTGGCAGTTCGCGGCGACCTGGCGCGCCCGGATGCTCGCCACCCGGGAGGACGAGTACAAGCGGCTCGCCGTCAAGTACGCGGAACTCCTGGAGGACAACACGGAGATACTCCGCCGCTACACCGACGAGCTGACCGAGACCCGCCGCACCGTCGCCTCCATGGAACGCATGATGCGCGAGCTCGACTGACCGTGATCGACCGACTGCGTTCGACTGGCGGCCGGCCGGCCTGGGGAGATGACCGAACATGACACTTCACCCCGGCTTCGGCTCCGCCGAGTTCGCGGCGTCCTTCAACACCGTGGCCGCCGCGTACGCGACGGCGCGCCCCGACTACCCGCCCGCCCTCTACGACGCCCTCGAGGAACTCGCCGGCCGGCCGCTCGCCGACGCCGACGTCCTCGACGTCGGGGCCGGCACCGGCCTCGGCACCCGCCCGATGCTGCGGCGCGGCGCCCGGATCACCGCCGCGGAACCCGGACCCGGCATGGCCGCCCAGCTCCGCGCCCACCTGCCGACCGTCCGCCTGGTCCGCGCCAACGGCAACGCGCTGCCGTTCGCCCCCGACGCCTTCGACCTCGTCACCTACGCCCAGGCGTTCCACTGGACCGACCCCGCCCTGGCCATCCCCGAGGCCCTGCGGGTGCTCCGCCCCGGCGGCGCGCTCGCCCTCTGGTGGAACGTGCCGGACCGCGACGTCCGCTGGCAGGGCGAGCAGGAACGCCGGCTCCGCGCCCACCTCCCCGCCTACCACCGCGGCAACTCCGCGACCGAGGCGCCCCGCGTCGTCGCCGACTTCGCGCCCGTCCCCGTCTCCACCGCTCACCGCCGGGTCGACTGGGGCCGCGAGCTCCCGCTCGACGCCCACCTCGCCAACCTCTCCACCCACTCCTTCCTCGCCGTCCTCGACCCCGAGGCGTCCCGCCCCGTGCTGGACGCCGAACGCGCCGCCCTCGAACGGGAGTTCCCGGACGGTGTGGTGCGGGAGAGCTATACGGTCCACCTCACGGTGGCCCGAGTGCGAGGATGAACGGCATGAGCACCATGACCCACAAGATCGCGGTACTGGGCGCCGGAAAGATCGGCGAGGCGCTGATCGGCGGCCTGCTGCGGGCCGGCCGCCAGCCGGCCACCCTGCTGGCCACCGCCCGCCGCGCCGAGCGGGCACGGCAGCTCCACGCCCGCCACGGCATCGAGGTCGTCGACACGGCCGAGGCCGCCAAGACCGCGGACACGCTGATCCTGGCCGTCAAACCGCAGGACATGGGCACGCTGCTCGACGAACTCGCCCCGCACACTCCCGCCGACCGCCTGATCATCTCGGCGGCCGCCGGCATCACCACCGGCTTCGTGGAGTCCCGGCTCACCGAGGGCACGGCGGTGGTCCGGGTCATGCCCAACACGCCGGCCCTCGTCGACGAGGCCATGTCCGTCATCTCCGCCGGCCACCACGCGACGGAGCGCCACCTGGCCCACGCGGAGGAGATCTTCGGCGGCGTCGGCCGCACGATGCGGCTGCCGGAGTCCCAGCAGGACGCGGCGACCGCGCTCTCCGGCTCGGGCCCCGCCTACTTCTACTACCTCGTCGAGGCCATGACCGACGCCGGCATCCTGCTCGGCCTGCCGCGCGACAAGGCCCACGACCTGATCGTCCAGGCCGCCATCGGCGCCTCCGTGATGCTGCGCGACAGCGGCGAACACCCGGTGAAGCTCCGCGAGGCCGTCACCTCGCCCGGCGGCACGACCATCAGCGCGATCCGCGAACTGGAGAACCACGGCGTCCGCGCCGCCCTCATCGCGGCGATCGAAGCCGCCCGCGACCGCAGCCAAGCCCTGGCCGGGCGGGCCTGAGGGTTTCCCCCCGCCCGCCCCTTCCGCCGGGGCCGCGCGGGCCTTCCACCCCCGCCCCACCCCCGCCCCGCGCCCGCTCCGCGGGCGATGACCACGGCCTTCGGCCGAGCTTTGCCCGCTCCGCGGGCGGCGCCGCCGGCGGTGCCCGGCCGAAGGCCGTGGAGGCCCGCACCCGCTCTGCGAACGCCCCCGCCCGCGCTCGGGGCCGGCCAGCGGCCGGGGCTTCACCCCGTTCCGCGGACGGCCCTGCCGACGGCCGGTCGTGTGCCGCTCCGCGGCAGTTGCCGGCGGCGCCTGGCCCGGCCTCTGGCTGGGCCGGCAACCCCCAGCCGGAGGCCGGAGAGGGCGGGTGGGTGGGGGAGAACCCCTCGCTCCGCCCCCCGCGGCGCGCCCGCTCCGCCGGCGTCCCGGCGCCGCCCGGCTCCGGCCGGGCCGCCGCCCCCGGCCGGAGCGGGGGGAAGGGCGGGTGGGTGGGGTAAATCCGCGCACCGCGCCCGCGGCGGTGGGGGAGAGCCCCGTACGGCCGTCAGTCCGTCGCGATCGCCCGGAGGACCGGCAGGCGGCCGGCTCGGAAGGCCGGCAGCAGTGCCGCCGCCAGCCCGACGACCGCCGACGCCCCCAGCACGCCCAGAATCGTCGGCCAGGGAATCTCCAGCACGGAGAACCCCGAAAGCGCCAGCACCCGCTGCGCCGTCACGCCCCAGCACATCCCGAGCCCAAGACCCAGCAGCGCGCCGAACACCGCGATCACCACCGACTCGAGGCGGATCATCCGCCGCAGCTGCCGCCGCGACAGGCCGATCGCCCGCATCAGGCCGATCTCCCTGGTCCGCTCGACCACCGACAGGGTCAGCGTGTTCACCACGCCCAGGATCGCCACCACGATGGCCAGCGCCAGCAGCGCGTAGACGATGTTCAGCAGCGCGCCGATCTCGTCCTCGAGCAGCTGCTTGTAGTCGGCCTGGTTGTTGACCTCGTACATCGGGAAGTCCCGCAGGCCCTCCTGGAGCGCCGCGTACGCCGCGTCCTCCTGGCCGTCCTCGGCCTTGGCGAACAGCACCGTGCTCGACGGCATCCGGTCCGCCGGCAGGTTGGCCCTGGCCGTGTCGAGCGACAGGTACATCGCGCCCTGGTCGAGCACCGTGTCCTCCGAGGTGATCGCGCCGAGCGTCAGCGTCGTCGTCTCGCCGCCCACGAAGCGCGCTGTCAGCTCGTCGCCGACCGAGAGGCCGTGGTCCTCCGCGAACGTCTCCGGCACCGACAGGTGGTCGGGCCGGTAGGCCGCCGCCAGCTCGCCCGACAGCGTCTCGGCCCGCAGGTCGTCCGCGTACGTCGGGTCGGCCGCGGCCACCGCCTCCTCCGTGGTCTCGCCGTCCGCCGTCGTCAACTCGACGCTGACCGACGCCAGTTCGGTGATATGCGCGAGCCCGGGCGTCGCCCTGATCGCCGCCACCACCTCGGGCGTGAACGCCTGCGACGACGTCGAGTCAACGATGAAGTCCGCGCCCACCGTCCGGTCGAGCTGGTCGGAGGCCGAGGCGACCACCGAGGAGCCGACCACCGAGAGCCCGCCCACCAGCGCGAGGCCGATCATCAGCGCGCCCGCCGTGGCACCGGTCCGCCGCGGGTTGCGCAGCGCGTTGCGGCCGGCCATCCGGCCCACCGGGCCGAAGGCCCGCAGCACCACCGCGTTCACCGCCCGCACCACCACGCTCGCCAGCAACGGCGCCACCACCACGGCGCCGACCAGCGACGCCAGCAGCCCGAGCGCCAGCAGCGAGGCGGCCGCCGACGACTCGTCCGCGTTCGCCGCCGCCACCAGCGCCGCCGCGCCCGCGCCGGAGAGCAGCAGCCCCACGGCCCCCCGCACCCGGCCGGCCCGGGCATCAGCCGGTGTCCCGGCGTCCCGCAGCGCGGCCATCGGCGACACCCGCCCGGCCCGCCGCGCCGGCAGCCAGGCCGAGACCAGCGTCGTCACCACGCCCACCAGCAGCCCGGCCACCGGCACCGCCGCCGTCACCGTCAGCTGCGACGTGTCCATGTTGATCCCGACCGCGTTCATCAGCGACATCAGGCCGACCGCGAGACCGACGCCCGCGCCGATGCCGAGCACCGAGCCGATGACGCCGAGGAGGAGTGCCTCGATGAGTACGGAGCGGTTGACCTGGCGGCGGCTTGAGCCGATGGCCCGCATCAGGCCGATCTCGCGGGTGCGTTGGGCGACCAGCATGGAGAAGGTGTTGACGATCAGGAAGATCCCGACCAGCACCGCGATCCCCGCGAAGCCCAGCATCGCGTAGCGCACCACGTCGAGGAAGCCGACCTCGTCGCGCAGCGCCTGCTCACCCTCCGCCCTGGTCTCCACGTGGAAGCCGTCGCCGAGCGCCGACACGATCCGCTGCCGCAGCTCGTCGTCCGAGACGCCGTCCGCCGCGACCACCTCGACCGTGCTGATCGTGCCGGCCGTGCCCAGCAGTTCCTCGGCCGCCACCGCCGGGTCGAGCAGCACGAACGCCGCGCCCGGGTTGGTGTCCCGGAACGAGGCGAGCCCGGTCACCTCGACCTCGACCCGGCCGGGGGTGGCCACGATCTCCAGGCGGTCGCCGATCGCCACGTCCTCCCGCTCAGCCGTGTCCGCGTCGAGCAGCACCTCGCCTGGACCCGACGGCGCCCGGCCCTCGGCCAGGTCCATGGTCCGCTGGATCGCCGGGCCCCAGTCGACGCCGAACGTCGGCCCGCCCGAGCCCTCGACCTGCCCGCCGTCCGGGGCCACCAGGGTCAGGTGCTCCGTCATCACCTGGCCGTCGGCCGCCGCCACCCCGTCGACCGAGGCGACCTGCTCGGCGACGGCCGCCGGGATCGTGTCCGGCCGGCCCGTCTCCTGGGCGTGCTCCTCCTCGACCGGGCCCACCCGGACATCCGAGGTCAGCGAGCCGAAGAAGCGGTCGAACGTCGTGTTCAGGGTCCCGGTGAACACCAGCGTGCCGCAGACGAACGCCACGGACAGCACGATCGCGAGCCCCGAGAGGACCATCCGGCCCTTGTGCGCGAGGAAACTCCGCAACGAGATCCGCAGGACGGTCACGACACCCTCCCGCGGGCGTCGAAGCGACGCATCCGGTCGAGCACCAGCTCGGCCGTCGGGTCCGCCATGTCGTCGACCACCCGACCGTCCGCCAGGTACAGCACCCGGTCGGCGTAGGCGGCGGCGACGGGGTCGTGGGTGACCATGACGATGGTCTGGCCGAGTTCGTCGACGGAGCGGCGGAGGAAGCCGAGGACTTCGGCGCCGGCGCGGGAGTCGAGGTTGC
>NZ_BAAGPR010000162.1:0-12399 GCF_054783955.1 Streptomyces mayteni
CCCGCGCGGCGCGGGCCCGGCCCGGCCACCAGGCCGGGCCGCAAGCCCCCGCGCGAAGCGCGGAAAAGGGCGGGTGGGTGGGGGAGAACCATCCGGGTGCGGCTACGCCGCCACGCGAGGCCGCCCGCCGAAGGCGAGGCCCGGCGGCCAGGCCGGCGGCCACGCCGGCCGGGGCCCGCGCGAAGCGCGGAAAGATCCCGCGCTCCGCGCGGACGGAACGGCCCTCCGGGCCAGCGGCCTGGCGGCCGCTAGGCCGGCGGCCCACAGCGGCGCGAAGCGCCCCCGCGCACAGCGCGGAAAAGGGCTCGTGGGGGCACCTCCCAGCGTTAGCTGGGGGAGGGTGGGGGAAACCCCGCGCGGAGCGCGGGGCGCCGCGCGGTACCGGTGCGTGGGAACGCGCAGGGGGTGGGTGGGCGGGGGAAAACCCCGCCTACCCACCCCCGGAGGGAACCGTCAGCCCTGGTAGGGCCCGTAGTCGTAGTCCTCCAGCGGAACCGCCTGGCCAGACCCCGTGCCGAACGGCGAGTAGTCGATGTCGTCGTACCCGACCGCCGAGTACATCGCCGCCTTCGCCTCCTCCGTCGGCTCGACCCGGATGTTCCGGTAGCGGGACAGGCCCGTGCCGGCCGGGATCAGCTTGCCGATGATCACGTTCTCCTTGAGGCCGATCAGCGAGTCCGACTTGGCGTTGATCGCCGCGTCGGTGAGGACCCGCGTCGTCTCCTGGAAGGACGCCGCCGACAGCCACGACTCGGTGGCCAGCGACGCCTTGGTGATACCCATCAGCTGCGGACGACCGGAGGCCGGGTGGCCGCCCTCGGCCACGACCCGCCGGTTCTCGGACTCGAACTTCGAGCGCTCGACCAGCTCGCCCGGCAGCAGCTCCGCGTCGCCGGACTCGATGATCGTCACCCGGCGCAGCATCTGCCGGACGATGATCTCGATGTGCTTGTCGTGGATGGCCACGCCCTGCGCGTTGTAGACCTTCTGGACCTCGCCGACCAGGTAGATCTGGACGGCCCGCTGGCCCAGGATCCGCAGCACGTCGTGCGGGTTGGCCGCGCCGACGGTCAGCGGCTGGCCGACGGTGACCGAGTCGCCCTCGCCCACCAGCAGCCTGGAGCGCTTGGAGACCGGGTAGGAGGTCTCGTCCGAGCCGTCGTCGGGGGTGACCACGACCTTCTTGGTCTTCTCGGTCTCCTCGATCCTGACCCGGCCGGCCGACTCGGAGATCGGCGCGACGCCCTTCGGCGTCCTGGCCTCGAAGAGCTCGACCACACGCGGCAGACCCTGCGTGATGTCCTCACCGGCGACACCGCCGGTGTGGAAGGTACGCATGGTCAGCTGGGTGCCGGGCTCACCGATCGACTGGGCGGCGATGATGCCGACCGCCTCGCCGATGTCCACGAGCTTGCCGGTGGCCAGCGAGCGGCCGTAGCACATGGCGCAGGTGCCGACGGCGGACTCGCAGGTCAGCACGGAGCGGGTCTTGGCCGTCTCCACGCCGTGCCTGACGAGCTCGTCGATCAGCACGTCGCCCAGGTCGGTGCCGGCCGGGGCCAGCACCTTGCCGTCGACGACGATGTCCTCGGCCAGGCAGCGGGCGTAGACGCTGCTCTCGACGTTCTCCGTCTTGCGCAGCACGCCGTCCGCGCCCTTGACCGCGATCGCCAGCTTGAGGCCGCGCTCGGTGCCGCAGTCCTCCTCGCGGATGATCACGTCCTGCGAGACGTCCACCAGACGACGGGTCAGGTAACCCGAGTCGGCGGTCCGCAGGGCGGTGTCGGCCAGACCCTTACGGGCACCGTGGGTCGCGATGAAGTACTCGAGGACGGACAGACCCTCGCGGAACGACGCCTTGATGGGACGCGGGATGGTCTCGTTCTTGGCGTTGGAGACCAGGCCACGCATACCCGCGATCTGACGCATCTGCATCATGTTTCCGCGGGCCCCGGAGTCGACCATCATGAAGATCGGGTTCGTCTTCGGGAAGTTCTCGTTCATCGCGGTGGCGACCTCGTTGGTCGCCTTGGTCCACAGGGCGATGAGCTCCTGCGTCCGCTCGTCCTTGGTGATCAGACCGCGCTCGTACTGCTTCTGGATCTTCTCGTCCTGGGCCTCGGTCTCGGCCACGATCTGCTTCTTGGCCTCGGGCACGATGATGTCCGAGACCGCGACCGTGACGCCCGACCTGGTGGCGTGGTAGTAGCCGGAGGCCTTGAGGTTGTCCAGCGCGGCGGCGACCACGACCTTGGGGTAGCGCTCGGCCAGGTCGTTGACGATCTGGGAGAGCTGCTTCTTGCCCACGGACTGGTCGACGAACGGGTAGTCCTCGGGCAGCAGCTCGTTGAAGAGCGCGCGGCCCAGGGTGGTGCGCATCCGGAAGCTGTCGCCCAGCTGGTACTCGTTCACGGTGCCGTCGGGGCCCTCGACCGGCTCCGGCGCCTCCCAGTCCCGCGGCGGGACGGTGCCCACCGGGAAGCGGATGTCGATCTTCGCCTGGAGCGAGAGCTCGCCGGCGTCGAACGCCATGATCGCCTCGGCGGTCGAGGAGAACGACCGGCCCTCGCCGCGGACCTCGCGCTCCTCCTCGTCGGTGGTGAGGAAGAAGAGGCCGAGCACCATGTCCTGGGTGGGCATGGTCACCGGGCGGCCGTCGGCCGGCTTGAGGATGTTGTTCGAGGACAGCATCAGGATGCGGGCCTCGGCCTGCGCCTCGGCGGACAGCGGCAGGTGCACGGCCATCTGGTCGCCGTCGAAGTCCGCGTTGAACGCGGTGCAGACGAGCGGGTGGATCTGGATGGCCTTGCCCTCGACCAGCTGCGGCTCGAACGCCTGGATGCCGAGCCGGTGCAGGGTCGGGGCGCGGTTCAGCAGCACCGGGTGCTCGGCGATGACCTCTTCGAGGACGTCGTACACGACGGTGCGCTGGCGCTCGACCATACGCTTGGCCGACTTGATGTTCTGCGCGTGGTTGAGGTCCACGAGCCGCTTCATCACGAACGGCTTGAACAGCTCGAGCGCCATGGCCTTGGGCAGGCCGCACTGGTGCAGCTTGAGCTGCGGGCCGACCACGATCACGGAGCGGGCCGAGTAGTCGACGCGCTTGCCGAGCAGGTTCTGCCGGAAGCGACCCTGCTTGCCCTTGAGCATGTCGGACAGCGACTTCAGCGGCCGGTTGCCGGGGCCGGTGACCGGACGACCGCGGCGGCCGTTGTCGAACAGCGCGTCGACGGCCTCCTGGAGCATCCGCTTCTCGTTGTTGACGATGATCTCGGGCGCGCCCAGGTCGAGCAGCCGCTTGAGGCGGTTGTTCCGGTTGATCACGCGGCGGTACAGGTCGTTCAGGTCGGAGGTCGCGAAGCGGCCACCGTCCAGCTGCACCATCGGACGCAGGTCCGGCGGGATCACCGGGACGCAGTCGAGGACCATGCCCTTGGGGCTGTTGGAGGTCTGCAGGAACGCGGAGACCACCTTGAGCCGCTTGAGGGCGCGGGTCTTCTTCTGGCCCTTGCCGGTGCGGATGATCTCGCGGAGGCGCTCGGCCTCCTCGTCGAGGTCGAAGGTCTCCAGGCGCTTCTGCAGCGCGGCGGCGCCCATCGAGCCGTCGAAGTAGGTGCCGAAGCGGTCCCGCAGCTCGCGGTAGAGCAGCTCGTCGCCCTCCAGGTCCTGGACCTTGAGGTTCTTGAAGCGGTTCCACACCTCGTCGAGGCGGTCGAGCTCGCGCTGCGCGCGGTCGCGGAGCTGCTTCATCTCGCGCTCCGCCCCCTCGCGCACCTTGCGGCGGGCGTCGGCCTTGGCGCCCTCGGCCTCGAGCTCGGCCAGGTCGGCCTCCTGCTTCTTGGCCCTGGCCTCCAGGTCCGCGTCGCGGCGCTGCTCGATCTGCTGGCGCTCGACGGAGATGTGCGCCTCGAGCGACGGCAGGTCGCGGGTGCGGCGCTCCTCGTCCACGAACGTGATCATGTACGCGGCGAAGTAGATGACCTTCTCCAGGTCCTTCGGCGCGAGGTCGAGCAGGTAGCCGAGCCGGGAGGGCACACCCTTGAAGTACCAGATGTGGGTCACCGGCGCGGCCAGCTCGATGTGGCCCATCCGCTCGCGGCGCACCTTGGCGCGGGTCACCTCGACGCCGCACCGCTCACAGATGATGCCCTTGAAGCGGACGCGCTTGTACTTGCCGCAGTAGCACTCCCAGTCCCGGGTCGGGCCGAAGATCTTCTCGCAGAAGAGGCCGTCCTTCTCGGGCTTGAGGGTGCGGTAGTTGATGGTCTCCGGCTTCTTGACCTCGCCGTGTGACCACTGACGGATGTCGTCGGCGGTCGCCAGGCCAATCCGCAGTTCGTCGAAGAAGTTGACGTCGAGCACTCTCGTCAATCCCTCTCAGTGTCGTGTCATCAATGGTCTGATCGGGGTCCCGGGGCGGCCTGCGGAGACGCGTCCAGCGCTCCGCGGGCCCGACCCGTCAGACCTCTTCGACGCTGCTCGGCTCGCGCCGGGACAGGTCGATACCCAGCTCTTCCGCGGCGCGGAAGACGTCCTCGTCGGTGTCGCGCATCTCGATGGACATGCCGTCCGAGGACAGCACCTCCACGTTGAGGCAGAGCGACTGCATCTCCTTGATGAGGACCTTGAAGGACTCCGGGATACCCGGCTCCGGGATGTTCTCGCCCTTGACGATGGCCTCGTAGACCTTCACGCGGCCGGTGACGTCGTCGGACTTGATGGTCAGCAGCTCCTGCAGGGCGTAGGCGGCGCCGTACGCCTCCAGCGCCCACACCTCCATCTCGCCGAAGCGCTGGCCGCCGAACTGGGCCTTACCGCCCAGCGGCTGCTGGGTGATCATCGAGTAAGGCCCGGTCGAGCGGGCGTGGAGCTTGTCGTCGACGAGGTGGTGCAGCTTGAGGATGTACATGTAGCCGACGGAGATCGGGTCCGGGAACGGCTCGCCTGAGCGGCCGTCGAACATCCGCGCCTTGCCGGAGGGCAGCACCAGGCGGTTGCCGTCGCGGTTGGGGATGGTGGACTCGAAGAGACCGGCGAGCTCGTCCTCGCGGGCACCGTCGAAGACCGGGGTGGCGACGTTGGTGCCGGGCGCGACGTCGTCGGCGCCGATGGCCCGCAGCCGCTCCTTCCACTCGCCGTCGACGCCCTCGACCTGCCAGCCCTGGGACGCCAGCCAGCCCAGGTGGATCTCCAGGACCTGGCCCGGGTTCATCCGGGACGGGACGCCCAGCGGGTTGAGGATGATGTCGACCGGGGTGCCGTCCTCCAGGAACGGCATGTCCTCGACGGGCAGGATCTTGGAGATGACGCCCTTGTTGCCGTGCCGGCCGGCCAGCTTGTCGCCGTCGGTGATCTTGCGCTTCTGCGCCACGTAGACGCGGACCAGCTGGTTCACGCCCGGGGGCAGTTCGTCGCCCTCCTCGCGGTCGAAGACGCGCACGCCGATGACCTTGCCGGTCTCGCCGTGCGGCACCTTCAGCGAGGTGTCGCGGACCTCGCGCGCCTTCTCGCCGAAGATCGCGCGGAGCAGCCGCTCCTCGGGGGTCAGCTCGGTCTCGCCCTTCGGGGTGACCTTGCCGACCAGGATGTCGCCGGCCTCGACCTCGGCGCCGATGCGGATGATGCCGCGGTCGTCCAGGTCGGCCAGCACCTCCTCGGAGACGTTCGGGATGTCCCGGGTGATCTCCTCGGGGCCCAGCTTGGTGTCGCGGGCGTCGACCTCGTGCTCCTCGATGTGGATCGAGGAGAGGACGTCGTCCTGCACCAGACGCTGGGAGAGGATGATCGCGTCCTCGTAGTTGTAGCCCTCCCACGGCATGAACGCGACCAGCAGGTTCTTGCCGAGCGCCATCTCACCGCGCTGGGTGGAGGGGCCGTCGGCGATGACCTGGCCGGCGATCACGCGCTCGTTCTCCTCGACCAGGACCTTCTGGTTGTAGGAGGTGCCCTGGTTGGAGCGGGTGAACTTGTGGAGCCGGTGGGTGACGTGGGTGCCGTCGTCGTTGGCGATGGTGATGTAGTCGGCGGAGACGTCGCTGATGACGCCGTCCTGCTCGGCCTTGATCACGTCGCCGGCGTCGACCGCGGAGCGGTACTCCATGCCGGTGCCGACCAGCGGGGACTCCGACTGGATCAGCGGCACGGCCTGCCGCATCATGTTGGAGCCCATCAGGGCGCGGTTGGCGTCGTCGTGCTCGAGGAACGGGATCATGGCGGTCGCGACCGACACCATCTGGCGCGGCGAGACGTCCATGTAGTCGACCTCGGAGCCGGCCACGTAGTCGACCTCGCCGCCCTTCCTGCGGACCAGGACGCGGGCCTCGGCGAAGTGGTAGTCGTCCGTCAGGCGGGCGTTGGCCTGCGCGATGACGAAGCGGTCCTCCTCGTCGGCCGTGAGGTAGTGGACCTCGTCGGTGACGACGCCGTCGGTGACCTTGCGGTACGGGGTCTCCACGAAGCCGAACGCGTTGACCCGGCCGAAGGCGGCGAGCGAGCCGATCAGACCGATGTTCGGCCCCTCGGGGGTCTCGATCGGACACATCCGCCCGTAGTGGGAGGGGTGCACGTCACGGACCTCGAGGCCGGCCCGCTCACGGCTCAGACCACCGGGGCCGAGCGCGTTCAGCCGGCGCTTGTGCGTGAGGCCGGAGAGCGGGTTGGTCTGGTCCATGAACTGGGACAGCTGGCTGGTGCCGAAGAACTCCTTGATGGAGGCGACGACCGGCCGGATGTTGATCAGGGTCTGCGGCGTGATCGCCTCGACGTCCTGGGTGGTCATCCGCTCGCGGACGACGCGCTCCATCCTGGCCAGACCGGTGCGGACCTGGTTCTGGATGAGCTCGCCGACGTTGCGCAGGCGACGGTTGCCGAAGTGGTCGATGTCGTCCGTCTCGACGACGATCGTGCGGCCGCTGGGCGTGGCCGTCTCGGTCTCGCCGGCGTGCAGCCTGACCAGGTACTTGATCGTGTTGACGATGTCCTCGACGGTGAGCACGCCCGCGTCGAGCGGCTCGTCCCCGCCGAGCTTCTTGTTGATCTTGTACCGGCCGACCTTGGCCAGGTCGTACCGCTTCGGGTTGAAGTACAGGTTCTCCAGCAGGGTCTGCGCGGCCTCACGGGTCGGCGGCTCGCCCGGGCGGAGCTTGCGGTAGATGTCGAGCAGCGCGTCGTCCTGGCCCTGGGTGTGGTCCTTCTCCAGGGTGGCGCGCATGGACTCGTAGTCGCCGAACTCCTCCAGGATCTGGTCGGTGGTCCAGCCGAGGGCCTTGAGCAGCACGGTCACGGACTGCTTGCGCTTGCGGTCGATGCGCACGCCGACCATGTCGCGCTTGTCGATCTCCATCTCGAGCCAGGCGCCCCTGGAGGGGATGATCTTGGCCGAGAACAGGTCCTTGTCGGACGTCTTGTCGATCGAGCTGTCGAAGTAGGCGCCGGGCGAGCGGACGAGCTGCGTGACGACGACGCGCTCGGTGCCGTTGATGCAGAAGGTGCCCTTGTGGGTCATGAGCGGGAAGTCGCCCATGAAGACCGTCTGGGACTTGATCTCGCCGGTCTCGTTGTTCGTGAACTCCGCCGTGACGAAGAGCGGGGCGGCGTACGTGAAGTCGCGCTCCTTGCACTCGTCGATCGAGTTCTTCGGCGGCTCGAAGCGGTGGTCACGGAAGGTCAGGGACATGGAGCCGGAGAAGTCCTCGATCGGGGAGATCTCCTCGAAGATCTCCTCCAGACCCGACTTCCTCGGGACATCCTGCCCACTGTCCAGCGCGGCCTCGACGCGAGCTTTCCAGGCGTCGTTACCGAGGAGCCAGTCGAAACTCTCGGTCTGCAGCGCAAGGAGGTTCGGAACCTCGAGCGGTTCCTTGATCTTCGCAAAAGAGACACGCAGCGGTGCGGTACTGGTGCCGTGGTTCGTACTGTTGGTCGAGGCATTGCGCGAGGCGGCCAAGAGGGGGTCCTTCCGAGGGCTCGGACTCTCTGCGCGCGTGCCGGGCCCTCCTGGTGACGGGCAGGAGGCAAGTAGGCAGCGCAAAGGGTCAGTGTAGCCACATGACCCACTGATGTCCAATGCCCATATCACCCATCGAGGAGCCACCCTCGGTGTTCTCAGCGCGAGCCGCTCCCGACCGCCTCGGTCGCCGGGTGCGGGCCCGTCCTGCCGGATCTTTCCCGCGTGCGCCGGGATCCATGCCTCGGATCATGGACCGATCTGGCGACGCGACCTGAGAATCGCGCGCCCGCCGCGGTTCGTCAAGGCCCCTGGGCGGCCGCCCGGCTCCTGCCGAGAGCCGAAGATCACCATACCCGTCACCCGCGTCAGGGCAAGCAGGCGTCCGACACAAAGCCACGGGGCGACCACCCTGATGGGTGATCGCCCCGTGGTCGACCGCGTGGACGGCGGTCAACAGCTCACTCGGCGAATGACCGAGATCACTTGACCTCGACGGAGGCGCCGGCGCCCTCGAGGGCCTCCTTGGCCTTCTCCGCGGCCTCCTTGTTGACCTTCTCGACGACGGCCTTCGGCGCGTTGTCGACGAGCTCCTTGGCCTCCTTGAGGCCCAGCGAGGTGAGCTCGCGCACGACCTTGATGACCTGGATCTTCTTCTCGCCGGCGCCGGTCAGGACGACGTCGAACTCGTCCTTCTCGGGCTCGGCCTCGGCGGCGGCGCCACCGCCGGCCGGGGCGGCGGCGACGGCGACCGGGGCGGCGGCCTCGACGTCGAACTTCTCCTCGAACTTCTTCACGAAGTCCGAGAGCTCGAGGATGGTCATGCCGGCGAACTGCTCGAGCAGCTCGTCCTGGGAGAGCTTGGTCGCCATGATGGCGGTCCTTCCTGCTAAGTCGGCTGGGTGCCGGGGGTGTGACGTGAGTGAGCGGATGCCTACTCGGCGGGAGCCGGCTCGCCGGCACCTTCCTGCTCGACCTTGGCGCGCAGCGCGTCCGCGGTGCGGACGAACTTCGTGAGCGGGGCCTGGAAGGTCGCCGCGGCCTTGGCCGTGGTCGCCTGCAGGGCACCCGCCAGCTTGGCGAGCAGCACCTCGCGGGACTCGATGTCCGCGAGCCTGTTGACCTCGTCGGCGGTCAGCGACTTGCCGTCGATGAACCCGCCCTTGATGACGAGCGCCGGGTTGTCCTTGGCGAAGTCACGAAGACCCTTCGCCGTCGCGACCGGGTCACCGGTCACGAAGGCCACGGCCGTGGAGCCCTTGAAGTACTCGTCAAGCCCGTTGACCCCGGCCTCCTTGGCCGCGATCTTGGACAGGGTGTTCTTCGCCACGCTGTACTGCGCGTTCTCACCGAGCGACCGACGCAGCTGCTTCAGCTGCGCGACGGTGAGACCGGTGTACGCGGTGACGACGGCCGCGTTCGACTTCTGGAACTTCTCCTGAAGCTCAGCGACTGCTGCCGACTTGTCGGTGTTCGCCATAACCTCGGCCCTCCTTCCGGGTTCTGCCGGGTGATGAAAACCGCACGGAAGGAAGGGTCACGCGAGAACGGAAAGCGCCCCAAACAGAAAGCGCCCCGGCGCAGGCGCTCAGGGCGTAGAACGGGGACCTCGAGGTCCCCCACATCGCACACGATCACCTGCGCAGGCCGTCCGCACTCGGCGGATCCTTCGGCCACCCGGACCCTCACGGGACCAGACGGCGACCAGCGGTCTTTGGCTACCGCAGCAATGTACGCGAACGGCTCGGCGCCAGGCAAATCCGGTGCCCGGCGCCGGCCGGCGGGGGGTGGGACGGGCCGTGGATCAGACGTCGCCGAGACCGGCGCCCATGCTCTCCATCAGCTCCATGAGGTCGACGTAGGTGCCCTCCTCGGGCGCCGCCACCTGCACGTCGGAGCCGAGGTCGCTGTAGCGCATCTCGGTGGTGACCGGGCCCATCTCGGAGTCGAAGGCCTGGCGGATCTGGACCGGGAAGTCGTTCTCGTCGATCCAGAGGTCGATGTCGTACTCCTCGACGCCCGACGCGTTCATCGCGTCGACCAGCTCCTGGCGCTCCTCCTCGGTGAGGAACTCGGCGCCGGCGTTGTTCGCCAGCGCGTCCTCCACGGAGACGGTGCCCTGGTAGTGCTGGGTGGTGACGCCGTCCAGCGTCTCCTCGCCGACCGCCTCGATGTCGGGCGACTGCAGCAGCAGCGCCGTCTGCGCGGCCGGGTCCTGGTTGGACTCGCTGAACCCGAGGTCCATCGCCTCCTGGAGAGTCGGGTCGCCCGACTCCTCGACCATGGCGCCAATGTCCATCATCATCCACTCGCGGCCCTCGAACTCGGTCGCGAAGGTCTCGCCAAGGTTCATGTACATCACGTCGTCGAGCATGACCACGCGCATCTCGGACGGCGCCTCGGGCGTGAGGGCGAACGCCTCGCCGCTCATCGTGGCGTCCATCGCGATGCCGTCGGCCCAGGACATGGACCCGGACATCTCCGTGTCCCCGCCGGTCGCCGCCTGCGGCCCGGACATCGTCATCTCGAAGCTGGCCGAGGTGATCTCGGAGGTGGCCTCGGCCGCGGCCTGGACCGCCTGGAGGGCGCCCGTGCCACCGGACTCCTGGTTGCTGTCGCCGCCGCGGGCCGCGCCGTCTCCCTCGCCGTCCGAGCTGCTACAGGCGGCCGTGGAGCCGATCAGCACGACGGCGGCGGCGCTCAGCGCGGCCCTGTACATGGAACGCATCTTTCCCCCCGGGGAAATGTGACAACTACACGCGACCTTCACCCTAACCCGGCCCCCTGACAACGCGAACGCCCGTCTCCGCTCTGTGACAGAACGGGGACGGGCGAACCGGCTGTTGGACGCGTCAGGCGGTGACGCCGCCCTCCTCCAGCAGGTCACGGGTGGCGTTGCCGTCGATCGGCACGCCGGGACCCATCGTCGTCGTCATGGTGACCTTCTTGAGGTAACGCCCCTTCGCCGCGGACGGCTTCAGCCGCAGGATCTCGTCCAGCGCGGCGGCGTAGTTCTCCACGAGCTGCTGCTCGCTGAAGGACACCTTGCCGATGATGAAGTGGAGGTTCGAGTGCTTGTCCACCCGGAACTCGATCTTGCCGCCCTTGATGTCGGTGACGGCCTTGGCGACGTCCGGGGTGACGGTGCCGGTCTTCGGGTTCGGCATCAGGCCACGCGGACCAAGCACCCGGCCCAGACGGCCGACCTTGCCCATGAGCTCGGGCGAGGCCACCACGGCGTCGAAGTCCAGGAAGCCCTTGGCCACCCGGTCGATCAGTTCGTCGGAGCCGACGAGGTCGGCCCCGGCGGCTTCCGCCGCCGCGGCACGGTCACCGGTCGCGAAGACCAGGACCCGGACGGTCTTGCCGGTGCCGTGCGGAAGGTTGACGGTGCCGCGGACCATCTGGTCGGCCTTGCGCGGGTCGACACCCAGACGCATGGCGACCTCGACGGTCGCGTCGAACTTGGCCGTCGACGTCTCCTTGGCGAGACGGACGGCATCGAGCGGTGCGTAGACGCTGTTCTTGTCGACCTTGGCGTCCGCGCCGCGGAGGTTCTTGCTGCGCTTCACTGCTGCTCCTGCAAGGTGATTGTTCGGAGTCGTGGTCCGGACCAGCGCCTGGCCCTGCCACGGTCGGGCTTCGCTCAGCTCAGCTCGGCCCTGGTACTCGACTAGCCCTCGACGGTGACGCCCATGGAACGGGCGGTGCCGGCGATGATCTTCTCGGCGGCGTCCAGGTCGTTGGCGTTGAGGTCGGGCATCTTGGTGGTGGCGATCTCCCGGACCTGGGCGCGAGTGATCTTCGCGACCTTGGTCTTGTGGGGCTCGCCAGAGCCCTTCTCCACACCGGCGGCCTTGAGGATCATCCTCGCGGCCGGCGGCGTCTTGGTGATGAAGGTGAAGGAACGGTCCTCGTAGACCGTGATCTCCACCGGGATCACCCAGCCACGCTGCGACTCGGTCGCGGCGTTGTAGGCCTTGCAGAACTCCATGATGTTGACGCCGTGCTGACCCAGCGCCGGGCCAACCGGCGGAGCCGGGTTGGCCGCGCCGGCCTGGATCTGGAGCTTGATCAGCCCCGTGACTTTCTTCCTGGGAGGCATGCTCTCCGGGTCCTTACCTCGTAAACGGTGCCCCTGCCGGGGCGAAGGCATACCGCACAACGGTACTGTCTGCGGTCTCCCCGCCCAAATCGGCCCCCGGGTTGGGGCCCCGGCGGGACGCTTTGGCGGGACGCTCCCCGCGGATTCTCCCCCACCCACCCGCCCTTTTCCGCGCTTCGCGCGGCGGGGGCGCCGTCGGGGTGGGTGCGGCGTGCTTCGCGGCGGGGTGTGGTGGCTTCGCCGCGGGACTGTGGGGGTGGGTGCCCCGCGCTTCGCGCGGGGTTTTCCCCACCCTCCCCCAGCTAACGCTGGGAGGTGCCCCCACGAGCCCTTTGTTTCGCGCTTC
>NZ_BAAGPR010000163.1:0-12171 GCF_054783955.1 Streptomyces mayteni
CCTGGCGGCGCGACAGGACCGCCCGCGAGGACGACCGGCGGCGGGCGCGCTCCGCGCTGCTCGCGCGCTGCCGAAGGGAGGGGCACCGGGCGGCGCGCCGCGGCGAGTTCGACGCCTGGGTGCTCGGCGGCGAGGGACTGCCGTCGCGGCTGGCCGCGCTCGCCGCGGAACGTGACGAGCTCCGGCACCGGCTGACCAGGGAGGCCGCCGTCCAACGGTCCACGGCCGTCAGGTCGGCGGCCCAGGCACGGGCCGAGGCGGACGCGGCCGAGGCGGCGCTGCGGCGCAGCGCGGAGGCCAGGGCGGAACGTTCCGACCACCTCGACATCACCAGGGCCCAGCTCGACCGGCTGGCCGAACAGGCCGCGCGCCGGCGGCAGTTCAGGGACACGGTGGCCCGCTGGGTCGAACGGCGCCCTGGCGATGCCGCCCGGGCGGTCCCGGAGGGGGACCCGCTCCCCGAGCCCACCGCCCACCAGGCGAGCGACTCGGCGCGCTGGGAGGGAGTGAGCGCCACCGGCATCTCGAGGCGCGGCACGCTCGCCCTGCTGTGCTGCCTGACGCTGGTCGAACTCCCCATCTACTGGAGCTCGTTCCGGCGCATCCACGGCACCGGCGACCCGTCGGCCAACCTCCTCACCGCGACCTTCACGCTCGCCGTGGGGATCGTCATGGTCAGCGTCCCGCACGTGCTCGGCCGCCTGTTGCGGACGCTCTCCGCCACGGGCGCGCCCCGGCTGCTTGCCCTGCCGGCCCTGCTGCTGCTCGGCGCCTGGGTGCACGCCTGCTGGGTGCTCGGCGGGCTGCGGGCGAGCCTGCTGGCCGAGGACCGCGACCTGCTCACGGACCCCGACCAGGCGCGTTACCTGGACCCCGAGGTGCGGGACGCCGGCAGCGTCCTCGACCAGATCGGCGTCGGCGAGCAGACGATGAGCCTGATGTTCACCGCGCTGCTCCTGCTCTCCGGCGGGGTGGCGTTCCTGCTCGGGCTGGCCGTGGCGCACCCGTATCTGGCGGCCTACCGGGCCACCTCGCGGGAGCGGGAGCGGCTCGTGGCGGCGGAGCAGGAGTCGACCCTGGCCGCGCGGCGGGCCGACCAGCGGGCCGCCGCGCACCCCGCCGAGGACCAGGCCCGCGAGGACGCGTTGGAGGCGGCGCGACGCGAGGTGGACGAGCGGTACGAGGCGGCGGCCCACGCCTATCTGGACGGCCTGGCCAGCGGCTCGCGCGATCCGGCGGTGACGGAGGCGGCCATGCGGCTCTCCGGCCAGTGGCCGGTGCTGCCCAGGCCCACCACCGCCTGAGCCCCGACGCCCACGGCGTCCACGACGCGCGCGTCGTGGACGCCGGGCTACGCCCGTTCCACGCTGAAGACCTGGCGCTCCGCGCCGCCGCAGATCCACTGCCGGATGGTGGCGCCGGCCTCGCGGGTGCCGCCCGCCACGTCCGCGCAGAGGTCGCTGTGGGTGGAGACCAGGCTGAAGGCGTTCAGGCCCGGCTGCCGTTCGACGTTCCAGACCTGGGACGCGGAGTCGTCGCAGCCCGCCATCTCGACGTTGGCGCCCGTCTGGGTCGAACCGCCCGCCGTGTCGAGGCAGTTGCCGCGGCCGTCTCGTCCGGGCCGCCGCCCGACAGCGATGGGACGCCGCCCGACAGCGGCGGGACGCCGGCCAGCCACAGCGACGTGGCGACGATCCCCACCGCGCCGATCCCCAGCACGGAGACCAACGCCCGCCGCCCGGGGGCGACTCCGCGGCGCGCGACGGCCGGGTCGCGGGCGAAGGCGGTGGTGAACCGGGAGGCCGACGGCCGATCCCGGCGGTTCGAGGGCCGTTGCCGCATGGTCGTGCCTCCGGTCGTGGTCTCGCGACCGGCCCATCGCCCCTCGGCCGGCCGTGGGGTCCCGCCCCTTCCCCTGTTCCACGCGCGAAACGACCACCGAGTTCACCGGGCGGCCGCCGGGCGCCGCCGCCCGCGACGGACTTCCTGCTCACCGGCGCGCACTTCTTCGCCCGAGTGTCCGAAGACCGAGCCGATGCCGGGAATCTTCTCGCCGCGGTGGGAGATCCTTTCGACGGACCACGCCGGAAGCATGGACACGTCAACACAAAGTCCCTAGTCTCTCCGGCGCCGAGCCTGGGCTCCAGGCTCCGTCCCGCTCCACTCGCGTCAGGAGGAGCAATGGTCAAACCGTCGACCCGCCGCCGGTTCCATCGAAGACTCCGCGGCCGCCTCGGGGCTCTGCTGGCAGTGACCCTGCTCGCCGGGGCCGGCTGGGCCGCACCCGCCGCGGGCCAGGAGGCCCGAGCCGCCGACGAACCACCGCCCCAGGAACCCGGGGTGACCCTGCGCACCTACGACGTGCAGGTGCCGTTGGAGGAGATCTGCACGCTCAAGCCGGGCCAGACGCCGAACGTCGACCGGCTGATGCCCACCATCGACTGGACCACGGCCGACCAGTTCGGCTTCGAGAACCGCTTCGTGACCCACGCGATCGCCAACCTCGACGTGCCGCAGGACGGCACCTACGAGTTCCGCCTCACCAGCGACGACGGCTCGCGGCTCTTCGTGGACGACCAGGAGGTCATCGACCACGACGGGCTGCACGGAGCGACGTCCAAGGACGGCTCGATCGAGCTGACGGCCGGCTACCACGCGCTGTTCGTCGAGTACTTCGAGCGCGACGGCGAGCAGCAGCTCACGCTCTCCTGGCGGCCGCCGGGTGCGACCGACTTCTCCGTCGTGCCGAACTCCGTGCTCAGCACGGACGCCGGCGTCGTCCGCGTCACCGCTCCGGGCCGCAAGGAGTGCGAGGGCTATGACGACGCGCCGGGCGACGGCCTGCCGCTCACCGAGGTGCACCCCGACTACGAGCTGACCGACCTGCGTCCCGAGGGCTTCGAGCCGCAGGTCACCGCCATGGAGTGGCTGCCCGACGGCCGCCTGGCGGTCGCCACCTGGGGCGGCGGCGGCTCACCGAACGAGCAACCCACCGACGGCGAGGTCTACCTGCTCGACAACGTCACGGGCGAGACGGATCCCGGCCGGGTGACCGCGGTCAGGGTGGCGGAGGGGCTGCGGGAACCGCAGGGCCTCAAGTACGTCGAGGGCTCCCTGTACGTCTCGCAGAAGCACGAGCTGACCGAGCTGGTGGACCTCGACGGCGACGAGGTCACCGACGAGTACCGGACGGTGGCCACCTGGCCGTGGGGCGGCAACTTCCACGAGTTCGCCTTCGGCCTGCTCTACCGGGACGGCTACTTCTACCTCAACCTGTCCGTCGCCATCGACCTCGGCGGCGCCACCACCAACCCGCAGCCCGCCGAGAACCGCGGCACCACCGTCAAGGTGAACCGCGAGACGGGCGAGGTCAGTTACGTCGCCGGCGGCCTCCGCACCCCCAACGGCATCGGCTGGGGCCCCGAGGGCGAGCTGTTCGTCACGGACAACCAGGGCGGCTGGCTGCCCTCGTCCAAGCTCGTCCAGGTCGACGAGGGCGACTTCTTCAACCACTACACCAACCCGGCGGGCCCCTTCGACGACCAGCCCGTCACCCAACCCGTGCTCTGGCTGCCGCAGAACGAGATCGCCAACTCGCCGAGCACCCCGCTCACCCTCCAGGAGGGCACGTTCGCCGGTCAGATGATCTTCGGCGACGTCACCTACGGCGGGATCCAACGGGCGTACCTGGAACAGGTCGACGGCGCCTACCAGGGCGCGGTCTTCCGCTTCACCCAGGGCCTGGAGGCCGGCGTCAACCGGATCAGCCTGGGCCCCGACGGCGCGATCTACGCCGGCGGCATCGGCGCGGGCGGCAACTGGGGCCAGGAGGGCAAGCTGACCTACGGCCTGCAGAAGCTGACGCCCACCGGCGACGACGCCTTCGACATGCGGGAGATGCGCGCCACGGGCGACGGCTTCGAGGTGGAGTACACCCAGCCGCTCTCCCAGGAGACGGTGGACGCGCTCGCCGAGAGCTACCAGGTCGAGCAGTGGCGCTACGTGCCGACCGCCCAGTACGGCGGGCCGAAGGTCGACGAGGAGACCCTGACGGTGCGTTCGGCCACCGTCTCCCCCGACGGCCGGACGGTCACCCTGGACATCCCCGGCCTGAAGCCGGGCCACGTCGTCCACCTGCGCTCGCCCCGCCCGTTCACCGACGCCGGCGGCCAGGAGCTGTGGAACACCGAGGCGTGGTACACCCTCAACCGGATCCCCGGGGCGCCGGAGCCCGCCCCGACGGCCTACGAGGCCGAGGAGGCCAGGCTCGCCGGCGGCGCGCGCCTCGCCGACGACCACGACGCCTACTCGGGCCGCGGCTTCGTCGCCGGCTACGGCACCGAGGGCGCCAGCACGACCTTCACCGTGGACGCCGCCCGCGGCGGCCCCCACGACGTCGGACTGCGCTACTCCAACGGCCCCGACCCCTTCAGCGGCACCAAGACGCTGAGCGTCTACGTCAACGGGCAACGGGTGGGACAGACGGACCTGCTGTCCACCGGCACCTGGGAACAGTGGTCCACCAGGACCGAGCGACTGAACCTGCGCCGGGGCAGCAACACCATCACCTACGTCCACGAACCCGACGACACCGGGCACGTCAACCTCGACCTGCTCACCGTCCACCGCTCCGGCAGCCCCGTCACGCTCTTCGACGGCGTCGACCGGTCGGCGTTCCAGCACGGCGACGGCCGCATGGTGGAGTGGCCGCTGGTCGAGGACGACGCGATGGTGGTGCGCGGCGGCGACATCCGCACCAAGCAGTCGTTCCAGGACTTCCGGCTGCACCTGGAGTTCTGGCTGCCCGAGCTGCCACCCGACGTGACCGGACAGGACCGCGCCAACAGCGGCGTCTACCTCCAGGACCGCTACGAGATCCAGATCCTGGACTCCTACGGCGTCGAGACGCTGGCCGCCAACGAGGCCGCGGCCATCTACGAACAGCGGGCCGCCGATGTCAACGCGGCACGCCCACCGGAGACCTGGCAGACCTACGACATCACCTTCCGCGCCGCCCGCTTCGACGCCGAAGGCGACAAGACGGAGGACGCCCGCGTCACCGTCGTCTGGAACGGCGTCACCGTCCACGACGACGTGGCGCTCACCGGACCGACGGGCGCCGGCGCCCCCGAGGGCCCGACGGCCGGCCCGATCCGGTTGCAGGACCACGGCAACGCGGTCCGCTACCGCGACATCACCATCCAACCGCTCCGCACCCGCGGCTGAACCCCCGGTCGACGGGCGGCCCCACGCCGCCCGTCGACGCTTTTGGCGTGATGCGTTGAAACCATCTCACCTGAGGGTCGGAAGATTCCGGCGAGGACGGGCCGCGCGCGATGCTGCGCCCGCTCGGCCCGTTGCTCGAAGAGGTGCACCGCTCGGTCAGCGCCGTTCCCGACCCGCCCGAGGAGCTGTCGGTCTCCTTCGGCATCCGGATCGGCAACGACCTCGAACTGGGTATCGTCGGGCAGAGCGCCGACGCGACGATGACGGTGTCGGCCACCTGGCGCGCCGACGGCGCCTAGGCCATGTCTTCCGGCGGCAGCCCGTTCAGACCGGGACCTCGAAGACGAGCTCGCGGCCGTCCACCTCGTCCCACTGCTCGCCGACCTCCACGAAGCCGAATCCGGACATCGTGGCCAGGGAGGCGGTGTTCTCGGGGCTGATCGTCACCCGCGCGGTCCTGACCCCGGACTCGGCGGCGGCGCGCCGCAGGAGCTCCGTCAACATCGACCTGGCGTACCCCCGACGGCGGTGGTCGGGGGCCACCGAGTAGCCGATCTCCACCATGCCCGCCTCGTCGGGCGGCCCGTGGAAACCGGCGTACCCCACGACGACGCCCTCGGGCTCGGCCACCACGGCCCGGGTGAGCCACCCCGCGCTGCCCGGGTCCGAGGCCAGCTGACCGAGCCGATACCGCCAGACCCACTTCGCCTGATCGGTGAGGAAGTAGTCCGTGAGCTCGACCCCCGCCTCGGCACCGGCCAGCGCGAGGTCGTCGTCCAGCAGGGCGGTCATGGCCGCGCCGGTGAGAGCGACGAGTCTCACCGACCTCGGGCCGGTCGGGGTCGGGGCCGGGGACCGGCGGGCGGGTTCGTCTGTCACAGCGCGGATGCTCGCCGAGCGCCCCTGAGCGTGTCCAGCGGTTTTCTCCGCGGCCCCCGACCCCCGCCTCCCGGGGTCAGGGGTTGCCCGGGGCCACCAGCCCCGACTCGTAGGCGAGGACCACGAGTTGGGCCCGGTCACGGGCGTGGAGCTTGCTCATGGCGCGGTTGATGTGGGTCTTGGCGGTCAGCGGGCTGATCACCATGCGGCGGGCGATCTCCTTGTTGGACAGGCCCCGCGCGACCAGCACGACGGCCTCGCGCTCCCGGCCGGTCAGCTCTCCCAGCGCCTCGCCGGTGTCGGTGGGGAGCGGCTGGGTGACGTACCGGCTGATCAGCTTGCGGGTGATCGAGGGCGCGAGCAGGGCGTCGCCGCGCGCCGCGACGCGCACGGCGTGCAGGAAGTCCTCCGGCAGGACGTCCTTGACCAGGAATCCGGCGGCGCCGGCACGCAGCGCGTCGAAGACGTACTCGTCCAGGCCGTAGTTGGTCAGGATGACGACGTGCACCCCGGCCAGGGCCGGGTCGTCGGCGATGCGCCGGGTCGCCTCGATGCCGTCGACGACCGGCATCCGGACGTCGACGAGCGCGACGTCCGGCAGGTGCTCCCTGGCGAGCTCCAGGCCCGCGCCGCCGTCGGCGGCCTCGGCCACCACCTCGATGTCGTCCTCGAGGTCGAGGAGCGCACGGAACCCGCTGCGGATCAGCGGCTGGTCGTCGACCAGCAGGACCCGGATCACGGCGCCTGGTTCAGGGGGAGTTCGGCCTGGACGGTGAAGCCGCCCTCGCCGCGCGGTTCCGCCCGCAGCCGCCCGCCGAGGGCGGCGACGCGTTCGCGCATGCCGAGCAGCCCGACGCCGGGGGTCGGCGCGGTGGTCGGGCTGCCCCTGCCGTCGTCGTCGACGCGGATCGAGACGGCGTCGGGACGGCAGTCGATCAGGACCGACGCGGTGCGGGCCGCCGCGTGCCTGGCGATGTTGGTCAGCGACTCCTGGACGATCCGGTAGACGGTCCTGCCCACCGCGGCCGGCACGTCCTGCCGCCGCCCCTCGATGGTCAGCGTCGCCTCGATACCGGCCCGGTTCGCTCGTTCCACCAGCTCGGGGACGTCGTCAAGACCGCACGGCGGGGCCGTGTCGTCGTCGCGCAGCGCCTCCAGGGTCGCGCGCAGCTCCCGACTCGCCTCGCGCCCCGCCTCCTGGATCGCCAGCAGGGCCTCGGACACCGGTTCGCCGCGCCTGCGGGCCACGTGCACGGCCGCGTCGGCCTGCACCGTGACCACCGAGATCTGGTGGGTGAGCGAATCGTGCAACTCCCGTGCGATGTGCAGCCGTTCCTCGTCGGCGCGGCGCCGCGCGGTCTCCTCCCTGGTGCGTTCCGCCTCGTCCGCGCGCCGTTCGGCCTGCCGCAGCGCCTCGCCCGCCGCGCCGGCCGCGATCAGCCAGGCGATCTCGAGGGCGCCCCTGGCCCGCGCGAACGCCTCGCCCGTGCCGTGGAGGCCGGAGGCGAGAACGGCGAGCGGGAGGAGTGCCAGCACGAGCACGCTCGCCACCGCCGTGAGGGTGCGGTGTCCCGCCCGCACGGCCGCGTACACCGCGAACAGGTAGGCGACGGCCGGCACGTCGAAACCGGTCGCCTGGTAACCGACCGCGCAGCCCCCGGTGAGGGCCAGAGTGGCGAGTGGCGCCCGGCGGCGCGCGGCGAGCGCCAGCCCGCCGGCCGTCAGCAGCGCGTACCCGAACAGGTCGAGGTTGGTGGCGGAACGCTGCCCGGAGAGGGCGGTGACCAGCAGCACCGCCGCCACCCCGACGGCGATGCCCCAGTCCCAGAGCCGGGCCAGGACGCCGGACTCACCCGCGTTCATGGGGCGCACCCTAGCCGGCCGTCGCCGGGAGCGAGTCCTCCCGGGGGACGAGCGGCCGACTACCGCGCTCGCGGTACCCGCCCGCCTCCCGCGGCGTCCGTGGCAGCCGGCTGCGGCACCCGCGGCAGGGCGAAGTGCCTCCGCCCGCCGGACGACGCGGGGCGGGTCCCGCGGGGATGCTCGGGCGACATCCGGTCGTGGGAAGAGAAGGAGCACCCTCATGTCTGTTCGTCGCCTGAGCACCGCCGTCGCAACCGCCCTGCTCGCCCTGGTCGGAGCCGTCGGGCTCGCCACCCCCGCGGCCGCGCGGGTCTCGGCCGGTTCGGCCGAGGTCGACGCCGGCACCCTGACCGCCGCGCGTCTCTGGGCCACCGCGGCCGCGCTGCTGGCGCTGGTCGGCGTGGTAGCCGGCGCGCTGGCGCTGGCCCGTGCGGTCCGCCGGATCGGGAACGGAGGGACGAGGGGGGCGGTCACGGCCCTGGTGGCGGGGCTGGTCGCCGCGGTCGGCGGCGCGCTGAACCTGGCCGTCGCCGACGGCGGTCCCGGCACCGGGAACGGCGTGGTCGGGGGCGCCGCGGCCCTGGTGTCGGGGCTGGTCGCCGCGGTCCTCGGCTGGCTCGCGCTGGCCCGCTCCCACCGCACCGGCTGACCGCGACGGGTACCGGCCCCGGAGTGGTCCGGTTTCCCCCGTTGACGCGGCCGGTATCAGCAGTAGCTTGCTAGGTGCCAAATCCCGTACGTCGTTCGGCATTTCAAACAACAGCCCGAGGTGGCTCCCCCCTGAACCGACTACGGGTGGGTGTCGGTCCGCGTACCCGGAGAGCTTCTTCGAGCTGGCAGCCGCGAGAAGCAGGAGGCACCGCGATGGCACATCGTCGACCGTTCCACCAACTGGCCCTAGGGGCCGCGGCCCTGGTCCTCACCGCCGTCGGACTCGGCACGGCGTCAGGTTCCGCCTCGGCCCAGCAGCCCGGGGCACCGACCCCGGAAGCGTCGGTGGCGTCGGTGGCGTCGGAGATCGAGCCGCTGGCGAACCCCATCGTCACCGGCATCTACACCGCCGACCCCGCCACGCTCGTCGTCGACGGCACCGCGTACATCTTCGCCGGCCGCGACGAGGCGGCGCCCGGCCAGCAGCAGTTCGTCATGCGCGAATGGCAGGCGTTCTCCTCGCGGTCCCCCTCGAACGACCCGGCCGCCTGGCAGCGCCACGGCGCGGTCCTCTCGCTCGACACCTTCGCGTGGGCCGGCGCGAACGCCTGGGCCTCCGAGGTGGAACAGGGACCCGACGGCCGGTTCTACTGGTTCGTCTCGGTCGACGGCCGCACCGACAACGGGTGGATGAACATCGGCGTCGCGGTCGCCGACCACCCGCTCGGCCCCTACCGGGACGCCATCGGCGGCCCGCTGATCTCGGACTCCACCCCCAACTCCTCCGCGCTGAACATCGACCCGACGGTGTTCATCGACGACGACGACGAGATCTACCTGTACTGGGGCTCGTACTGGGAGCCCAGGGCGGTGCGCCTGCGCGACACCATGACGGCGCTGGACGGCGCGGTCTTCGAACCGGCCGGCCTGACCGGCTTCTGGGAGGCCCCCTGGCTGTTCGAGCGCAACGGCCTCTACTACCTGGCCTACGCCTCCAACTCCGGCGCCGACTGCGTCACCAGCTCGTCCTACGCCTGCATCAGGTACGCGACCGCGAACAGCCCCGCCGGCCCCTGGACACACCGGGGAGTCGTGCTCGGCCAGGTGAGTTCGACGACGAACCACCCGGCCATCATGGAGTTCGGCGACCGGTGGCACATGGTCTACCACACCGCAGGCGCCCCGGGCGGCGGCGACTTCCGCCGCTCCGTCGCCATCGACGACCTGTACTTCAACGCCGACGGCACCATGCGCAGGGTCGTCCAGACCCCCTGAGCCGATGGCGGACCCGATCCCCTGCGGGCCGCCCCCCACATCGCCAGGGCCCCCCACATCGCCAAGGAGAGGGACGGATCCTCATGTCACGAGAACCGAGAAGACCAGGCAGGAAACGCCCGTGGCGGCGCTTCTTAGCCGCCGCCGCCGCGTTCGCCACGGCCCTGGTGCTCGCGGGCCCGGCGGGCCAGGCCGGCGCCGCGCCCGACACGGAAGTCCAGGCGGCGAAGCAGACCCGCGTCCCGCGGTTCATCACCGACGCGGGCGCCGAGACCAGGAACGTCGTCGAGTCGGAGAACTTCGCCGTCCGCTGGGGTGGCGCCGTCGACGCCGTCGCCTGGGGACGGCAGAACCGCGGGATCGACAACTACCCGCAGTGGATCGCGGACCACATGGACGACATCTACGACTACTACGTCAACGAGGTCGGGTTCGTCGATCCCGCCGACCACCCGGTCGGGTCCCAGTACAAGATCAACGTCTACCTGTGCGGAACCTGGTCGGGCGGCTTCCTGCCCCCGGCCAACTGGGCGGGACCCGACGACATCGGCCTCGGGCACATCTGCCTGCCCTACGACAAGATCTGGGACGACTGGGTCGAGTCGCACGAGTTCAACCACGTGCTGCAGAACTACGCGGTCGACCTCAACATCGCCCGCGGCAACGGCGGCGGCTGGGGCGCCGGCAACCCGGTCTCCGGGCCGGTCTGGGAGGCCCACGCCAACTACATGGCCCGCATGCGGCGCCCCGAAGTGGTCGTCGGATCCGGCTACTACGTCGACCGCCAGCACCGCAGATGGCTGTCCCAGGAGACCTACTACGGCGACTGGCTGCTGTTCAACACCATCCGGGACCTCTACGGTCCCGAGGTGATCGACCGGTTCTGGTACGAGGCGCGGCAGGGCGAGCACCCGATCGACACCATCAAGCGGGTCCTCGGCCTGAACCACCAGGGGTTCGCCCAGCTGATGGCCGAGTACACGTCCCGGCAGGTCGTCTACGACTTCTCCGACGGTGCCAGGATGCGTAGCGACCTCTGGCGCGGCGGCGGCAACTACCGCCCCCTGCACACCGATCCGCTACAGAGCCTCGGCAGCGGCCAGTACCGGATCGCCGACAGCGACGCCCCGCACCAGTACGGGCACAACGTCATCCGGCTGAATCCGACCGGCGGCCAGGTGTCCGTCCAACTGCAGGGCCGGTCGAGCCTCGCCGGCGCCGACTGGCGGTTCCGGCTGGCCGCGGTCTCGCCCAACTTCTCCGTCCGGTACAGCGCCGCGTTCGCGCCGGGACAGACGGCGAACTTCGGCCTCCAGGGCAGTGAGACGCACCTGATGCTCGTCGTCGCGGCCACGCCCTCGCAGCACCGCGACTACCCGATGTGGCAGGTCGGGGTCGGGGACCCGTTCCCCTACGAACTCACGATCCAGGGCGCCTCTCCGGCATAGCCCGAGGTGGACGGCGGCGGCCGCCTGGCCGCCGCCGTCCGTCAGCCCAACCGCTGCCAGGCGGCCCGGAACGAGCGGGCGTCGCGCAGCCGCCGCTCGTAGGTGGCGCCCACCGCCAACAGCGCCGCCCCCACCAGCGCCAGCGGCACCCAGCGCGGCACAAGACCGGCCACCTGCACCACCTGGGGCGCCAGTTCCCGGCCGGCGACCAGCGCCAGCGCGCCGCCGCCGAGCAGCAGCGACGCCTGGAGCCGCCGCCGCGCCCCCACCAGCGTCACCCCGAGCGCCCAGCCGCCGAGCGGCAACGACCGGCCCCAGCCCGGATCGTCCGCCAGCAGCCACAGGCTGGGCAGCAGCGAGGCCCCGAGACCGAGCCCGTACGCCTGCCACGAGGAGAGCCCGGGATCGCCCAGCCTCCGCAGGGCTCCCGCCCCGAGCAGCGCCGCCGCCACCGGCGCCGTGTACGCCTCGGGCACCGTCACCTCCCAGCCGACGAGACGCGTCCAGGCCGACAGGACCAACAGCCCGCCCGCCACGTACCAGGCCGGCCGGCGGTCGGCGCGCAGCGCCACCCAGGCGGCGCCCGCCGCGCAGAGCGCCAACACCGTCGACAGCGTGCCGAGGCGCGCCGCCGCGCAGTACACCGCCCAGCCGGCGACCGCGTAGCCGGCGCACTCCACCGAGAGCGACACCGGCGCCTGGCGCGGCCGGGCCGCAAGACCCACGGCCACCAGCGCGAAGGCGAGCAGCGTGAACGCGGCCGTCGTCGCGGGCGCACCGAGCGCGGCGGGCATCGCCCGCGCCAGCCCACCGGCGCACAGCAGCGCCG
>NZ_BAAGPR010000164.1:0-12049 GCF_054783955.1 Streptomyces mayteni
AGGCCGTGCCGGGCGGCGAGCCGCATCCGGCGGAGCCGGCCGGCGCGTCGGGGGGTGGCGAGCCGTGGGCCGCCGAGCCGGCCGTGACCGGCACCCGCAGCGACCACCCCGAGGTCTCCTACGTGCTGCGGGTCAACGGCGTGGAGCGCCCGGTGACCGGCGCCTGGATCGGCGAGTCGCTGCTCTACGTGCTCCGCGAGCGGCTCGGCCTGGCCGGCGCCAAGGACGGCTGCTCGCAGGGCGAGTGCGGGGCCTGCTCGGTGCAGGTCGACGGGCGCCTGGTCGCCGCCTGCCTGGTGCCGGCGGCCACCGCGGCCGGCAGCGAGATCAGGACCGTGGAGGGGCTCGGCGCCGACGGCGCCCCCTCGGACGTGCAGCGCGCGCTGGCCGCCACCTCGGTGCAGTGCGGGTTCTGCCTGCCGGGGATCGCGATGACCGTCCACGACCTGCTCGAGGGCAACCACTCGCCGACCGATCTCGAGACCCGGCAGGCGATCTGCGGCAACCTGTGCCGCTGCTCCGGCTACGGGGGCGTGCTCGACGCGGTCCGCTCGGTCGTGGAGGAGCGCGCGGCCACCTCGGCACGCGCCGCCGAGGAGGCCGAGCAGGGGGCCCAGGGCGGTGGCCCTGGCACGCGGATTCCGCACCAGGCGGGGCCGCCCGCCGGGGGGACACTGTGAGCCTCGGCGCTGGCACGCGCCTGCCGTGCGCGGCGGCCGTGGTTCCGGGTGACGAAGGGGACGAAAGGGCGATGCCATGACCGACCGGGCCACTGACGGCGCCACCGCCATCACCGTGTCCCCCGCCGGTGGGGCAGCACGGCCCGCCAGGCCGGCGGGCGCACCGCCGCACGGGCTCGGCGACTCGCTGCCGCCCGTCGACGCGGAGGCCAAGGCCAGGGGCACCTTCCCCTACACGGCCGACCTGTGGGCCGAGGGCCTGCTCTGGGCCGCGGTGCTGCGCTCCCCGCACCCGCACGCCAGGATCAAACGGATCGACACCAAGGACGCCGCGGCGATGCCGGGGGTGCGCACCGTCGTCACCCACGAGGACGTGGCCGGCGAAGGACGCCTCGGGCGGCAGGTCACCGACCGGCCGCCGTTCGCCGCCGAGCTGGTGCGCTACCACGGCGAGCCGGTGGCCGCGATCGCCGCCGACCACCCGGAGACGGCGAGGCTGGCCGCCGCCGCCATCGTCGTCGAGTACGAGCCGCTCGACCCCGTCACCGATCCGGAGAAGGCGTTCGACGCGCCGGCGTTGCACCCGGACGGCAACGTGATCCGGCACATCCCGCTGCGCCACGGCGACCCGGCGGCCACCGGCGAGGTGGTCGTGGAGGGCCTCTACCGGATCGGCCGCCAGGACCCCGCGCCGATCGGCGTCGAGTCGGGTCTTGCCGTGCCCCGCCCGGACGGCGGCGTCGAGATCTACACGGCGAGCACCGACCCGCACACCGACCGGGACCGGATCGCGGCCTGCCTCGGGCTGAGCGCGGAGCAGGTCAAGATCTACGTCACCGGCGTGCCGGGTTCCCTCGGCGACCGCGAGGACCTGGGCTTCCAACTGCCGCTCGCGATGCTCGCGATCCGCACCGGGAACCCCGTCAAGCTCGCCGCGACCCGCGAGGAGTCCTTCCTCGGCCACGCGCACCGGCACCCGACGCTGCTGCGCTACTGGCACCACGCGGACCGCACCGGCAGGATCGTCAAGGTCGAGGCGCAGCTGCTGATGGACGCCGGCGCCTACGCCGACGACTCCGCCGAGACGCTGGCCGCCGCCGTCTCCTTCGCGGCCGGGCCCTACGTGGTGCCCAACGCGGTGATCGACGGCTGGGCGGTGCGCACCAACAACCCGCCGGCCGGCTATGTGCGGGGCGAGGGCGCGATGCAGGTGTGCGCAGCCTACGAGGGGCAGATGGACCGGCTGGCCGCCCAACTCGGCATCGAGCCGGCCGAGTTGCGGGCCCGGAACGTGCTGGGCACCGGGGACGCGCTGCCCACCGGGCAGATGGTGACCTGCCCGGCGCCGGTGGCCGAGCTGCTGGCCGCGGTGCGCGAGGCGCCGCTGCCCGCGCTCCCCAAGGACGGCCCGGTGGAGGACTGGCTGCTGCCCGGCGGCCCGGAGGGCGCGGGCGAGCCGGGGGCGGTGCGGCGTGGCGTGGGCTATGCCCTGGGCATGGTGCACATGCTCGGTGCCGAGGGCGCCGACGAGGTGTCCACGGCCACCGTGAAGGTGGAGGGCTCGGTCGCCACGGTGCTGTGCGCCGCGGTGGAGACCGGGCAGGGCTTCGCCACGCTGGCGCGGCAGATCGTGCAGGACGTGCTGGGCATCGAGGAGGTGCACGTCGCGCCGGTCGACACCGACCAGCCGCCGGCGGGGCCCGGCGGGCGCGGCCGGCACACCTGGGTCTCGGGCGGCGCGGTGGAGCGGGCGGCCAAGATGGTGCGCACCCAGCTGCTCCAGCCGCTGGCGGCCAAGTTCGGGATGTCGGCCGAGCTGTTGAGCATCGCGGACGGCAAGATCACGTCCTACGACGGGGTGTTGAGCACCACCGTGGTGGAGGCGCTGGAGGGCAAGGAGCTGTGGGCGACGGCCCAGTGCCGGCCGCACCCCACCGAGCCGCTCGACGAGGCGGGGCAGGGGGACGCGTTCGTCGGCCTGGCCTTCGCGGCGGTGCGGGCCGTGGTCGACGTGGACGCGGAGCTCGGCGCGGTGCGGGTGGTCGAGATGGCGATCGCGCAGGACGTGGGGCGGGTGCTCAACCCGCGGCAGTTGCGGGCCAGGATCGAGGCGGGCGTGGTGCAGGGCGTGGGCGCGGCGCTCACCGAGCACCTGCGGGTGGTGCGCGGGGAGGTGCGGCGGCCGGACCTGGCCGGGTATCCGCTGCCGACCGCGCTCGACGCGCCCGAGGTGCGGATCGTCAAGCTGATCGAGGAGCGGGACGTGGTGGCGCCGTTCGGTGCGAAGGCGGCCAGCGCGGTGCCGGTGGTGGTGGCGCCGGCGGCGGTGGCGGCGGCGGTCAGGGCGGCCACCGGCCGGCCGGTCAACCGGCTGCCGATCCGCGCCCAGTCGGCCGTGGTGGGCGGGTAGGGCAGGTGGGCTGTCGTGCCGCCTCGCTCGTTCGGCGTACGACGATCGTCAGGGGCGAACCCACCGTAGGTCCATAGGCAGGGGGCGGGGGGACTCCTTACGGTGTTCGCATGACAGACACCAGCGCCGGAGCCCCCACCGATCCCACCTCGCCCCCACCGCGGCCGCGGGGTGGGGCGGCGGGGCTCGGCGCCGCGCCCGAGGCTGCCGCCCCTGAGGCCGCCGCGCCCGAGGGCGGCGGCGGCTCGGTGCTGGGGGCGGGCTACCGCGCGTTGACGCTGGGGTGCGTCAGCTCCATCCTGCTGATCGCCTTCGAGGCCATGGCCATCGGCACCGCGATGCCGGCCGCGGCCGAGGAGTTGCGGGGCGTCTCGCTCTACGCGTTCGCGTTCTCCGGCTTCTTCACCACGAGCCTGCTCGGCATGGTGGTCTCCGGCCAGTGGTGCGACCGGGCCGGGCCGCTGCGGCCGGTCGCCTCGGGGATCGCCGCGTTCGCCGCCGGGCTGCTGGTCACCGGGGTGGCCCAGAGCATGTGGGTGTTCGTGCTCGGCCGGGCGATCCAGGGCATAGGCGGCGGCCTGGTGATCGTCGCGCTCTACGTGGTGGTGGGCCGGGCCTTCCCCGAGCGGCTGCGGCCGGCGGCGCTGGCCGCCTTCTCCGGGGCCTGGGTGCTGCCGTCGATGGTCGGGCCGCTGATCGCCGGCACGGTGACCGAACACTTCGGCTGGCGCTGGGTGTTCCTCGGGATCACGGCGCTGGTGCCGCTGCCGCTGCTGGTGATGCTGCCCGCGCTCCGCAGGTTCGCCTCGGGACCGCCCGGCGGGGTGGCCGGCTCGTTCGACCGCCGGCGGCTGCGGCTGGCCCTCGCGGTGGCGGTGGGCGCCGGTCTCCTCCAGTTCGGTGGGCAGGAGTTGCGCTGGCTCTCGCTGCTGCCGGCTTTGGTCGGCCTGGCGCTGCTGCTGCCGTCGGCCACCCGGCTGCTGCCGGCGGGCACCTTCCGGGCGGCCAGGGGGCTGCCCGCGGTGATATCCCTGCGCGCCACGATATCCGCGGCCTACATGGCCACCCAGACGTTCCTGCCGCTGATGCTGGTGGCCCAGCGGGGCCTGTCCTACACCGAGGCCGGGCTGGCGCTCGCCGTCTCCGGCGTGGTGTGGGCGCTCGGCTCCTATGCCCAGGCCAGGCCCTGGGCCGAGCCGCACCGCTACCTGCTGGTGCGCGCCGGCACGGTGTTCCTGTGCCTCGGGGTGCTGCTGACGCCGCTGGTGCTGCTCGACGCGGTGCCGGTGTGGGTGCCCACGGTCACGCTCACGGTGGCCGCGTTCGGCATGGGGCTCGTGGTGTCCACGGTGGGCGTGCTGGTGCTGCGGCTCTCGGCGCCCGGGGAGTCGGGCGGCAACGTGTCCTCGCTCCAGGTCTGCGACAGCCTGGGCAACGTGGTGATGCTCACCGTGGTCGGCACGCTGTTCGCCGCCTTCGGCGGGGACGCGTCCGCCGCGCACGAGTCGGGCGCGGCCGCAGCGGCCGTCGGGGCGGGGGCGTTCGTCGCGGTCTACGCGGTGGCGGCGCTGCCCGCGCTGCTCGGCATCGTGGTCGCCAGCCGGCTCCGCGCACCGGCCGAGCGATCCCTGGCCTGAAGTCGCCGCTGGGCCAGGAGGGTTGGGGCGGGGTGGGGGTTCGCCGCCGCGGCCTGCCCGCGGGCCCTTGTAGGCTGGCGCGGTTGCCGATCCCGAGCCACCATTCCGGAGCCCGTGACTACCACCGCCTCGTCCGCACCGCATTCCTCGCACCACCTCTCGCCGGCCTTCCCCGGCCGCGCCCCCTGGGGCACGGCGGGCAAGCTGCGCGCCTGGCAGCAGGGGGCGATGGAGGAGTACCTGCGGCGCCAGCCGCGGGACTTCCTGGCCGTCGCCACCCCCGGCGCCGGCAAGACGACGTTCGCGCTGACCCTGGCCTCCTGGCTGCTGCACCACCACGTCGTCCAACAGGTGACGGTCGTCGCCCCCACCGAACACCTGAAGACCCAGTGGGCCGAGGCCGCCGCCCGGATAGGCATCAGGCTCGACCCGGAGTACAGCGCCGGCCCGTTGAGCCGCGACTACCACGGCGTCGCCATCACCTACGCCGGCATCGGGGTGCGGCCGATGCTGCACCGCAACCGCTGCGAGCAGCGCAAGACCCTGGTCATCCTGGACGAGATCCACCACGCCGGCGACTCCAGGTCCTGGGGCGAGGCGTGCCTGGAGGCGTTCGAGCCGGCCACCCGGCGGCTGGCGCTCACCGGCACCCCGTTCCGCTCGGACACCAACCCGATCCCGTTCGTCTCCTACGGGGAGGACGCGGAGGGCATCCGCCGCTCCGTCGCCGACTACACCTACGGCTACGGCAACGCGCTGGCCGACGGCGTCGTCCGGCCGGTCATCTTCCTCTCCTACAGCGGCAGCATGCGCTGGCGCACCAAGGCCGGGGACGAGATCGCCGCCAAGCTCGGCGAGCCGATGACCAAGGACGCCACCTCCCAGGCGTGGCGCACCGCGCTCGACCCCAGGGGCGAGTGGATGCCGGCGGTGCTCGCCGCCGCCGACCGGCGGCTGACGGAGGTGCGCAGGTCCATCCACGACGCCGGCGGCCTGGTGATCGCCACCGACCAGGAGTCGGCCCGCGCCTACGCCAAGCTGATCCGGGAGATCACCGGCACCTCGGCCACCCTGGTGCTCTCCGACGACGCCGGCGCCTCGGGGCGGATCGAGGAGTTCCGGGACAGCGAGGAGCGGTGGATGGTCGCCGTCCGGATGGTGTCCGAGGGCGTGGACGTGCCGCGGCTGGCGGTCGGGGTCTACGCCACCACCATCGCCACCCCGCTGTTCTTCGCCCAGGCGGTGGGCCGCTTCGTGCGGTCCAGGCGGCGCGGCGAGACGGCCTCCGTCTTCCTGCCCACCATCCCGACGCTGCTCGGGTTCGCGCATGAGCTCGAACTGGAGCGCGACCATGTGCTGGACAAGCCGAAGAAGGACGCCGAGGAGGATCCGTACGCGGAGGAGGCCGCCCTCCTTGAGGAGGCCGAGCGCGAGCAGAACGAGCCCGACGGCGAGCAGGACCAACTCCCCTTCGAGGCCCTGGAGTCCGAGGCCGTCTTCGACCGGGTCATGTACGACGGCGCCGAGTTCGGCATGCAGGCCCACCCCGGCAGCGAGGAGGAGCAGGACTACCTCGGCATCCCCGGGCTGCTCGAACCCGACCAGGTGCGGCTGCTGCTCCAGAAGCGGCAGTCCCGGCAGATCGCGCACAGCAGGCGCCGCCCCGACGAGGAGGCCGACCTGCTCGAGGTCCCGGCGGAGAACCGTCCGGTGCTCAGCCACAAGGAGATGATGGAGCTGCGCCGCGAGCTGAACTCCCTGGTCGGCGCCTACAGCCACCAGTCGGGCAAGCCGCACGGCGTGATCCACACCGAGCTGCGCCGGGTCTGCGGCGGCCCGCCGAGCGCCGAGGCCACCGCGGGGCAGCTGCGACAGCGGGTGGCGAAGGTCAGGGAGTGGGCCACGCGCATGCGGTGACCGAGACCCCCTCGAACACCGGCCGGGCATTCCTCGCAGAACGGGTCAAATCCTGTCGCGGTTGCTCGGATTTTGGACGTCCTCTTCCGGTAACCGGTGCTGATCGATAAGTTTCCGGACACGCGCACACTCGGTGGCAGAGTCGCCCCGGTGCGCAGCGGCCAGTGATCCGTCTCACCCGCCATGTCCTGTGATGGCATCCCGTGCGCGCTGCCGAACGGGACGAACGGCACGCCACACCGCTGACCCGGAAGGGGGCGCCGTGACCGCGGAGACCTCTCAGACGCTCGACCGAGGACTGCGTGTCCTCAAGCTGCTCGCCGAGTCCGACCACGGCCTCACGGTCACCGAGCTGTCGCGCCAGCTCGGCGTCAACCGGACCGTGGTCTACCGGCTGCTCGCCACCCTGGAACAGCACTCCCTGGTCAGGCGGGACGCGGGCGGCCGCGCCCGGGTCGGCGTCGGGGTGCTCGGTCTCGGCCGCCAGGTGCACCCCCTGGTGCGGGAGGCCGCGCTGCCCGCCCTGCGGTCGCTCGCCGAGGACGTCGGCGCCACCGCCCACCTGACCGTGGTGGACGGCACCGACGCCCTGACCGTGGCCGTGGTCGAGCCGAGCTGGACCGACTACCACGTGGCCTACCGCACCGGCTTCCGGCACCCCCTCGACCGCGGCGCCGCGGGGCGCGCCATCCTGACCGGCCGCTGCAAGGACATCGACGACGAGGACGGGTTCGTGCTCACCCGGGGCGAGCTGGAGGCCGGCGGCTCGGGCGCCGCGGCGCCGCTGCCCAGGGACTGCGGCATCGAGGGCAGCGTCGGCGTGGTCATGCTGAGCGAGGCCGTGCCGCCCGAGGTCGGGCCCCGGGTGGTTCGGGCCGCCGAAGAGGTCGCCGCCGTTCTGCGTTAGATTCGCTGCCATGCCCGCTGCCCCGACCGCGCCCCAGGACCCGGCCGTCGTCACGCCGCCGCGCCGCGGCCGCCGCCCGCTGACGCTCGTCCTCTGCGGCGCGCTCGTCGCGGCGCTGTTCGCGGTGGTGGCGATCATGCCGCTGCCGTTCTCGGTGACCTACCCGGGAACGACCGCCGACGTCCTCGGCGAGGCCGACGGGCAGCCCGTGATCACCATCTCGGGCGCCCCGGTCCGCGAGACCGAGGGCGAGCTGCGGCTCACCACCATCGTGGCCACAGGACCCGACGCCACGATCCGGCTCTCCGACGTGATCAGCGGCTACTTCGCCGACGACCGCGCCGTCATGCCACGCTCCTCCGTCTACCCGGTGGGCGACTCGACGCGGGAGATCCGCGAGCACAACGCCCAGCAGATGCGGGAGTCGCAGGACGCGGCGTCGGCCGCGGCCCTGTCCTACCTCGGCATGGACGGTTCCGACGTCTCGGTCGAGCTCGACCTCCCCGACGTCGGCGGCCCGAGCGCCGGCCTGCTGTTCTCGCTCGGCGTCGTCGACCTGCTGGCCGGCGACGGCCGGGGCGGCGACCTCACCGGCGGCCAGGTGATCGCCGGCACCGGCACCATCGAGGCGGACGGCACGGTCGGCCCGGTGGGCGGCGTGCCGCTGAAGACCAGGGCGGCCGCCCGCGACGGCGCCACCGTCTTCCTGGTGCCGCGCGACGAGTGCTCCGACGCCCAGTCGGACCTGCCGGACGGGCTGCGGCTGATCCCGGTGACGACGCTCGGCGGCGCGGTGGACGACCTGCGCGCGCTGGCCGCCGGGGAGTCCGTGTCGAGCTGCTAGCCCCGGCCGGCCCGGTCGTCTCGGCCGGCCCCGGCATTTCCCCAACTGCCCCAACCGCCCCCGCGAGTGCAGGTCGCGGGGGCGGCTTGTGGGGGGTGGTGTAGGTACTGATTCCCCGGTGCGGCCCTTTCACGCTGATCGCCTGGAAAATGCTGCCGGAGGCCGTGCGAATCCGGCGGTCGAACGCGGGAAATCCTCATGCCCTCGACACCATGTGGCGGAAATCGGGCCGATTCCGGGTCTGCTTGGTGAAGCGGAGCGGGATTTCTGTACAGTCTGGCCCGCGAGAAGGGGGCCATCGCATGGCAATCGACGAACTCGACGCGCGACTGATCGAACTGCTGGCCAGGGAGCCGCGGATCGGCGTGCTCGAGGCGTCAAGGCGGCTCGGCGTCGCCCGCGGCACGGCCCAGGCCAGGCTGGAGAAGCTCCAGACGGCAGGCGTCATCCGGGGGTTCGGCCCGGACGTGGACCCGGCGGCCATCGGCTTCCCGGTCACCGCCTTCGCCACGCTGGAGATCACCCAGGGCCGGGGCGAGGAGGTGCGCCGCCACCTCGGCGGCGTCCCGGAGGTGCTCGAACTGCACACCATCACCGGCCAGGGCGACATGCTCTGCCGCCTGGTGGCCCGCTCCAACGCCGATCTCCAGCGGGTGATCGACCGGGTCGTCGGCTTCCCCGGCATCGTGCGCTCGTCCACCGTGGTCGTGATGGAGAACCCCGTGCCGCTGCGGGTGATCCCGCTGGTGCGGCACGCGGCGACCTAGGCGCTCCGCTGGAAGTGCCGCGACAGGCCGTCGGTCGCCCGCGGCGCCGTCGTGGCTGGTCGCGCCCACGCGGCGGAGCCTCCCTCGGGCTCCGGCCCCCGAGGGTGCCCCCGAACCGCGGTGGCTTCGCCCGACCTGCCCAGCGCCTCGTCAGGGCGACGCCTCGCCCGGCTCCTCGGCCCGGCCGGGGATCAGCAGGCCTCGTAGTTCGTCCTCCACATCGCCGGCGTCGCCCTCCGTGCCCGGCGGCACCACCCGCAGGGTCCGTTCGAGCCACGCCGAGAGCGGCACCGCGGGCACGTGCAGCAGCGCCTCGCCGTCCGGCGAGCGCAGCGACAGACAGATGACGTTCCGGCCGGCCGGCCTGGCCGGCCAGACCCGCACGTCGCCCTCGCCCGAGGGCCGGAAGACCCCCTCCACCAGCAGGTCCCTGGCGAAGGTCCACTGCACCGGGACGTCGGAGCCCAGGTGGAAGGTGATGTGCACGGCATAGGGATCGTCGGACCGGTACACGAGCCGAGCCGGCACCGGAACGCTGCGCTCAGGCGAGAGCACCAACTGGAGGTCCAACTCCCGCTCGATGATCGTGTGCATGGGATGCGCCCCTTCTCTGTGCGGTCCTGCGGGGGGAGAGAGGGCGCCGGCGGCGTTTCATTACGCGACTTCGCGAGATTGGTTCCGACGGGCTTCCGCCGCGCCGCCACCACCCCGGTACGCGGCGTGCCACGGCGATATTCGATGGACCCCCCGGCCGCCCCCCTCGCACAGTGATCCGGTGACCTCGCCATCTCCCGCCTTCCTGCCAGGACTCCAGCTCTCCCGCCTGCTCTACGAGGAGGCCGTGCGCCCCCTGCTCGACGAACACCTCCCCGGGCTGCCGCACGCCGCCGCCCGGATCGGCACGGGCTCCGAGGTGCTCGGCTTCGACACCGCCCGCTCGGCCGACCACGAGTGGGGCCCACGCCTGGAACTGTTCCTGACCCCCGGTGACGCGACCGAGCACGCCGCCGAGTTGGCGCGGCTGTTCGCCCACCGGCTGCCCAAGGAGGTGCGCGGCTGGCCCACGAACTTCCGCCCCTCCACCTCGCCCCGCGACCCGGTCGGGCTGATGGCGCACACCGAGGGGCCCGTCGCCCATCGGGTGACGGTGACCGACCTCGGCTCCTGGCTCGCCGACCGCGGCCTCACCGCCGAGCCGACCACCGTGGACTGGCTCGCCATGCCCTGGCAGCGGCTGGCCGAGGCCACCGCGGGCGCCGTGTTCCACGACGGCGTGGGGGAGTTGACCGCGGCCCGGGAACGGCTGGCCTGGTACCCGGACGAGACATGGCGCTGGCTGCTCGCCTCCCAGTGGCAACGTCTGGCACAGGAGGAGGCGTTCCCCGGGCGCTGCGCCGAGGTGGGGGACGACCTGGGCGCTGCGGTGGTCGCCGGCCGGCTGGTCCGCGACCTGATGCGGCTCTGCCTGCTCTACGCGCGCCGCTACCCGCCCTACGCCAAGTGGTTGGGCAGCGCCTTCCGGGAGTTGCCGATCGCCGCCGAGTTGGCGCCCGCGCTGCGCGGCGCGCTGGCGGCCACCGGCGCCGCGCTCCGGGAGCGGCACCTGTGCCACGCCTACGAGCGGGTCGCGGCGCTCCACAACGACTCCGGGCTGACCGCGCCGCTCGATCCGACGCCGCGTCCGTATCACAGCCGGCCGTTCCTGGTGCTCGACGCGGGCCGATTCGCGGCGGAGTTGGTGAACACCCTCACCGATCCGGCACTGCGCCGGGCGCCCTTGACCGGCTCCGTCGACCAGTGGGCCGACAACACGGACCTCCTGGGGCACCGAACGGCGGCGCGCGCCGCGATTCACGCGTCGATAGGGCGATACGACACGTGGGAACCGGACGGTGTTCGTTAAGGTCCTTCTCGGACAGACTGGAATGACGCTGGCCGCCTGCGACGTACCATGCTTACCCGCAGTCGCGACCAGAAAGCACGGACGAGGAGATTCGGACCGCATGAGCTCCCCACCCGCGGAAGGCGCCAGCGGCGGCCCGGGGCCCAACTGGTATCCGGACCCGTCCATTCCCGGCTACATCCGGTACTGGAACGGCACCGCGTGGGTGCCGGGCAGCAGCCGGCCCGAGCCTCGGGAGGGCGAGCCGGTCCCCACGCCGCCGGCCGGTGCCGGGGCGGTGCCGCAGGCGCCGACGCCGGCGCAGGCTCCACCCAAGCACGAGACACAGCCCTTCTTCTTCGACGAGGACCAACCGCCGCCCGGGCCGGCCGACTCGGGCCCGCAGGTGGCGCACTCCGGGGACCAGCGGGTCTCCTGGGGCTCCGACGAGGACGTCAGCCCCTCGCCGGCCTCGGCCGCCGGGCGGATCGACCCGCGCGGCCAGTTCCGGCGCACGCCGGCCGAGGGCGCCCCGGCGCCCGAGCCGGCGCCCGGCCCGGCACCGACCCCCGCCGGCACCCCCACGCACGCCCCTGAGCCGGCCGCACCGCGCGCCGACGCGCCGGGCGGCTCGTGGGAGCGGCAGGTCCACGAGTTGGCCCAGGGCGCCGACGTGGCCCCCGCGGGGCCGCCCGTGCAGGCCGCCCCCGCGCCGCCCACACCCCCGACCCCCTCGGTGCCGCAGCAGGCCGGGCCGCCCGGGCTCGGCGCCCCACCCCAGCCGAGCCCGCAGCAGGGCGTCCAGGTGCCCGGCAGCCCCCAGCAGGGTGTGCCGGTGCCTGGCGCGGCGCCCGCCGCGACCCCGCCGGCCAGGCCGGCCCAGGGGGTGCCCGCCGGTGGCCCGCCAGGGCTCGGCGTGCCGCCCCAGCCCGGCCCCGCCCACCCCACCCCGCCGGCGGCCCAGCAGCCGCCGCCCGCCGCCGTGCCCCCGCAGGCCGGCCCGCC
>NZ_BAAGPR010000165.1:0-12048 GCF_054783955.1 Streptomyces mayteni
AGCGCCGCTGCCGCGGGACGGCCCGCCGCGACGCTTCGCGCCTGCGGCCGGCGCGGAACGCGCGCTCCCCGGCAGGGGCCCGGCCCCCTGCCGAAGGCGAAGCCGCAGCGGCTCGCCGCGGGCTGTGCCCGCCGGGCACCGCGACGGCTGAGCCCGTCGCGGCAGCGACCAGGCAGCGACCAGGCGACTACGCCGAGCGGCCCTCGATTCTGGCCAGCGCGTCGTCCGCGCCATAGGGCTGGAGATACGGCAGCCACCGCGGGTCGCGGTGGCCGGTTCCGATGATCCGCCAGGCCAGGCCCGACGGCGGTCCTGGCTGATGGCGTAGCCGCCAGCCGAGCTCGGCCACGTGACGGTCGGCCTTGATGTGGTTGCAGCTGCGGCAGGCGGCCACCACGTTGTCCCAGGCGTGCTGACCGCCGCGGCTGCGCGGGATGACGTGGTCGACGCTGGTGGCGACGCCCCCGCAGTAGGCGCAGCGGCCGCCGTCGCGGGCGAACAGTGCGCGTCTGGTGAGGGGGACGGCGCTGCGGTAGGGGACGCGGACGAATCGTTTGAGCCGCACCACGCTGGGCGCGGGGATGGCGTGGGTGGCGCTGCGCATGAGGGCGCCTGTGGACTCCAGGCTGACGGCCTTGTCGTTGAGGAGCAGGATGAGTGCGCGGCGGACTGACACGACGCCGAGTGGTTCGTACGACGCGTTGAGGACCAAGACGTGCGGCACGGACGCCCTCCGTTTCCGTCGGCGGCACGTGGCTCGCGCCGGGACGATCTCCCTCAGTGTGTCCCGTGCACTGCCGGTAGCGCCACCACGATCGGGAAATGAGCCGATTGTGTCGTTTGCCACATGCGCCCCACCGATCCCCCTTCTCCCGGTGGTCGGAGTCGGTCGACGGGGCCTCAGCCGCCCACCTCCGCACCACCGGGGAGCGGGGCGGTGAGGTGGAGTTGGATGGCGGCGCCGACGGACTCGACGAGCGTCTCGTAGTCCATGGAGGCGACCGGTTCCACCCGCAACACGTAGCGGAGCAGGGCGGTGCCGAGGCTCTGGGTGAGCACGAGCCCGGCGCGGGTCTCGAGCTCGGGTTCGTCGGGGAAGGCGCCGCGCAGGGCGGGGACCAGCCGGCCGGCGAAGGTGGCCTGGATGGCCCTGGCGGCCTCCGGATGCGTGGGGGCGGCGCGCAGCACCGCGGCCTCCGCGCTGTTGGCCCCCCGTTCCCACGGGTCGAGCAGCACCCGGGCGAAGTGCCTGCCTATCTCCTCCCTCGGCACCCGGGAGAGATCGGCCGGCTCGCTCTCGGCGCCCACGGTGACGGCGAACAGGCCGGCCTTGTTGCCGTAGTAGCGCATGACCATGGCCGGATCCACGCCGGCCTCGGCGGCTATGGCGCGAATGGTGGCCTTCTCGTAACCCTCCGCCGCGAAGCGGGCACGCGCCGCCTCCAGGATGGCCAGCCTGGCCGCCGCCGACCGCGGCCCGAACCGGCGCCCGACGGGCGGCGGCCCCACCCCCGGCGCACCGGAGGACCCACCGGCGGACTCGCCCAACACCCCCGGCCCAGCGGCCTCCTGGGCTTCCTCGCTGTGCTGCATGTCGCCAGGCTAACCAGGGACACTGACACCGTGTGACCACACGGGGGGAGAATCGCGACGAACGTGGACCGTGCCACACAAAGCTCATCGCGTGCTCCCGCCACGTCCCCGTCTTGTTTACCGTGGACCGGTGACCGGCCCGGCGCGCGCCGGGCACCCGGTACCCCCACCCCCCGACATCGGATGAGCGAGACATGAGCGACAACTGGGAGAGCTGGCTGGCCGCGGGACTGCGGATCCTGCTGATCGTGGCGATCGCGATGACCACGCGGTGGATCGTGCGGCGCGCCGTGACCCGGCTGATCGCCAGGCTCAACCGCGAGGACCCGGAGAACCGCCGGCTGGGCCGCGGCGGGCTGCGGCTCAACTCGGAGCGGCGCCGGCAGCGCTCCGAGGCGATCGGCTCCGTGCTGCGCAGCGCCGCGTCGATGCTGATCATGGGCACCGCGGGCCTGATGGTGCTCTCCGAGCTCGGCGTGCAGCTCGGCCCGCTGATGGCCAGCGCCGGTGTCGCCGGCGTGGCCATCGGCTTCGGGGCGCGCAGCCTGGTGCAGGACGTGATCAGCGGGATGTTCATGCTGCTCGAGGACCAGTACGGGGTCGGCGACTCCATCGACGTGGGCGAGGCCACCGGCACGGTGCTGGAGATCGGCCTGCGGGTGACGACGCTGCGCGGCGCCTCCGGCGAGGTCTGGTACGTGCGGAACGGCGAGATCAAGCGGGTGGGCAACCTGAGCCAGGGCTGGTCTACGGCGCTGGTGGACGTGGAGGTGCCGGCGGACGCGGACATCGAGGGGCTGCGGAAGCTGATCGCCGAGGTGGGCGCCGAGCTGTCCCGCACCGAGCCGTGGCACGAGCTGCTGTGGGAGCCGGTGGAGTACCTCGGGGTCGAGTCGGTCTCGGCCGAGTCGATGCTGGTCAAGGTCGCCGCGAAGACGCAGCCCGGGCGGGCGACGGACGTGGAGCGGGAGCTGCGGTGGCGCATCAAGCGGGCGCTGGACGCCGCGGGCGTCGTCAACCGCGAGCCCGTTCCGCTGCCGCTCGGCGCGCAGGGTGGGCCGAGCGGCGCGGTCGCCGCGGCCGAGCCGGCCGCGGCCGAGTAGCCCGGCGCGGCCGAGTAGTCGGAGCGGGGCGGCGGCCGGTCAGGCCCGGCGCGGCCAGGGGCGGTCCTCGGCGCGCTCCACGGTGGTGTTGTAGCGGACCAGCGCGGCCGCGAACGCGGCCAGCTCCTCCCGGGTCCACCCCTCCAGGGTGGTGCCGAGGCAGTCGACCATGGCCTCCCGGTCGACCCGCAGCCGGCGCGCGCCCTCGGCGGTGATGCGGAGCTTGCGGGCCACGCCGCCCTCCGGGTCGGGGATGCGCTCGAGCAACCGGGTGCGCAGCATGGCGGCGGTCTGCCGGTTGAGGGTCGAGGCGTCGAGGCAGAAGGCGTCGGCCAGTTGCCCGATGGTCATCGGGCCCTCGCTCTCGATCCGGCTCAGCACGATGTACGCGCTGCGCTCCAGGCGGTCGCCCGAGTAAAACTTCCGGAAAGTCCCCATCGTCGCGTGCCGGCGCAGCAGCATCAACTCGCGCTCGATGTCCTCGATCTCCGTGCGCCTTTCGCGCTCTGCCCGCACTTCCGACGCCTCCTCACCACTCGCCAGGCCGGGTTGGCGCAGCCTCTCGCATATGTACTCTACATACGGTGTGCATCATGCACATAGCCGCCTCGCGTGCGGTTTCAGCCCTGAGCCCTGGAGCGGAGACCCCATTGAGTACCCCCTCGCCCGTGCCGCGCGCCGGAGTCGTCGTCGCCGTGCTGTCGGGCGCCGGAATCACCGCCTCGCTGATGCAGGCGCTCATCGTGCCGCTCATACCCGAACTGCCCGCGCTCCTCGGCACCTCGGCGTCCAACGCCTCCTGGGCGATCACCGCGACGCTGCTCGCCGCCGCCGTGGCCACCCCCGTCGTCGGCCGCCTCGGCGACCTGTACGGCAAGCGCCGGATGCTGCTGGTCAGCCTCGGCCTGCTGATCGCCGGCTCGGTGGTCGCCGCGCTCGCCGACACGCTCGCCCCGATGGTCGCCGGCCGGGCCCTCCAGGGCGCCAGTATGGGCATCATCCCGCTCGGCATCAGCGTGATGCGGGACGTGCTGCCGGCCGACCGGCTCGGCGCCTCGATCGCGCTGATGAGCGCCTCGCTGGGGATCGGCGGCGCGCTCGGCCTGCCGGCGGCCGCCGCGGTGGCGCAGAACGCCGACTGGCATGTGCTGTTCTGGGGCTCGGCGGCGCTCGGCGCGCTGGTCACGGTCCTCGTGGTGTTCCTGGTGCCGGAGTCCGAGACCCGGGTGGGCGGCCGGTTCGACGTCGTCGGCGCCGTCGGCCTCTCGGCCGGCCTCGTGGCCCTGCTGCTCCCCGTCTCCAAGGGCGGCGACTGGGGTTGGGGCAGCGCGTCCACGCTCGGCCTGTTCGCGGCGTCCGCGGTGCTGCTCGTGCTGTGGGGCCTCTGGGAGCTGCGGATCGCGTCCCCGCTGGTCGACCTGCGGGCGACGGCCCGCCGCCAGGTGCTCGTCACCAACCTCGCCACCGTCATGGTCGGCCTCGCCATGTTCGCCATGATGCTCGTGCCGGTCCAACTGCTCCAGCTCCCGGAGGAGACGGGTTTCGGCCTCGGTCTCTCCATGGTGGAGGCGGGCCTGTGGCTGGCCCCGACCGGCCTGGTGATGATGCTGGTCTCGCCGCTCTCGGCCCGGCTCTCGGCCGCCCGCGGCCCCAAGGTGTCGCTGCTCGCCGGCACCCTGGTGATGGCCGTCGGCTACCTGGCGGCGTTCGCCCTGACCGGCTCGACCTGGGGCGTGCTGCTCTTCACCTCCGTCGTCAGCGCCGGCGTCGCGCTGGCCTACGCGGCCATGCCGGCGCTCATCATGGGCGCGGTGCCGCGCTCCGAGACGGCGGTGGCCAACGGGCTCAACACCCTGATGCGGTCGATCGGGACGTCCACCTCGAGCGCGGTCGTCGGCGTGGTGCTCGCCCACCAGACCACCCTGCTGGCCACGCCAGCCGGCCCGGTCACCCTGCCGTCCGAGGCCGGCTTCCACACCACCTTCGCCTTCGGCGCCGGGGCCGCGCTGCTGGCGGCGCTCGTCGTGCTGGCCATCCCGGGCCGCGGCCGTGCCGCTGCCGGGGCGTCGGCCGAGCCGGCCGCCGACCGGGTGCCGGCCGCGGTGGCTGAGGGGCGCGCTTCGAGGGAATGATCGCCCCCATGACCACCACCCCCGTGACCATCCGCGGCTACCGGCCGGCCGACCGGGACGCGCTGCACGAGATCTGCATACGCACCGGCTTCCAGGGCGGCGACGCCACCGGGCGCTTCCGGGAGCCGGCGATCCTGCCGACCATCTTCGCCGAGCCGTACGCCGAGTTGGAACCGGAGCTGGTGTTCGTCGCCGACGACGGCGACGGGGTGCTCGGCTACATCGTGGGCACGGCCGACAGCGTCCGCTACTACGCGGACTTCAGGGAGCGGTGGCTGCCGACCCTCGCCGACCGCTTCCCCGCGCTGCCCGCCTCCTCGGCGGGCGAACCGGCCGACCCCGACGAGGACCTGCGGAACCTGCTGCACCACGTCGAGCTGATGCTGGTCCCGGAGATCGCCGCCGAGTACCCGGCCCACCTGCACATCGACCTCCTGCCCCCCGGGCAGGGCCGGGGCCTCGGCCGCCGCCTGATGACCGCCTTCCTCGACACGCTGCGCTCGCGCGGCGTCCCCGGCGTCCACCTCGGCATGAGCCCCGCCAACACCCGCGCCCGCGCCTTCTACGACCGCCTCGGCTTCACCCCCCTCATCGAGGGCGGCGACGCCCCCACGAACTACCTGGGCCTCCACCTCTGACCCTGCGGGGCGGAGCGGAGAGTCCGGGCTGAGGCCACGGGGCGCGGCCGCGCCGCGCTGAGGCGCGGTAGCGCCGGGAGCCGGTGCCCGGCTCGGGCGCCGCCGTGCGGTGCGGTGCGGTGCGGTACACGGTCCCGCCAGCGCCGCGGCCAGGTGGACCGGCAGCAGACCGGACCCGGCCGACCGGCACGGGCCCGGCCGCGAAGCGGCACCGGACAGCGGACCGCGGCCGGCGGCCGGCGGGTGGGCGGCGGCCACGCCGCCCGCCGCACCGCTCGTTGCGGCGCTGCGCGCCGCTACGCGGCGCGCCGTTGCCAGATGTGGAGTTCGGCCAGGCGGCCGCGGTGTTCGCGGGTGAGGGGTTGGTCGGGGGTGAGCTGGTAGCCCGCGGCGCGGGCTACCGCGTTGCTGGCGGCGTTGTCGCGTTCGATGTTGAGCACCGTCCGGTACGCGCCGAGTTCCTGGAGCGCGTACTCCGTCAGCAGGCTCAGCGCGCGCACCGCGAGCCGGTGGCCGCGGTGGGCGCGGCCCACGACGTAGCCGAGCTCGATCGAGAGTCCCGGCGGCCCGGTGTGCACGCCGAAGGCGCCGACCTCGCCGAGCGGCCGGCTGCCGTCGGTCGTGATGGCCAGTTGGATCCTGGTGCCGGTCGCGGCCCGCTCGATCGCCCTGGTCACGTACTCCCGCGCGTCGTCGGGGCCGAACGGCGAGGCGAGCGGCGTCCAGTGAGCGATCTCACCGTCGTCGAACAGTTCGGGGAGCTCCGGTACGTCGGCCTCGGTCCACTGCCGCAGCCGCAGCCCCTGTCCGGTCAAACCCACCGTGGCGGGGAACACGAACTCGGGTCGGTCACTCACGGGTTCCGTCCTTCCGTCGGGAACCGCGCGGCCGCCCGTCGCGTGAGCAGTGGGCAGTACCCGGCGGTTCCGAAGATCGCGATCACGAAACAAGATCCTGGCAGGGGCTGTCTGGTTGCCTCGGGCTGGCGGCATACTTCTCGCCGTGGCCCGTGCCGGAAATCGTGAGGGGGAGGGCCCATAAAGGTGACGCATCCGCCGATCGCTCCGCCGGCACCGTCCGCGCCCCGCCCGTCGTCGGTGTCCACGGCGTCGGCGGCCGCGGTTTCGGCGTCCGCGTCGACGCCCCCCGCCCCCGTGCCGCCGAGCGAGCCGCCGCGCCGCAGGTCGTGGTCGGACGGCGCGGCCCGGCTGCGCGCCGCGACCAGGACCGAGCCAGGCAGGCTGCGGATCATCGGCGTCGTGGTCGGCGGCCTGCTCGCGCTGTTCGGCGCCGGCACGTCCTGGCAGGTCGCGGACCGGTACCAGGCGGCCGACGAGGTACTGGAGAGCAGTCAGCCGCTGAGCGCGGGCGCGGCCGAGATCTACCGGCTGCTGGCGGACGCCAACACCGCGGCCGCCACCGGCTTCCTGGCCGGCGCCGACGAGGACCCGGCGGTGCGGCAGCGATACGAGGAGGACATCGCCAACGCGGCCGGCCGGCTGGCCGACGCGGCCGCCGACAGCTCGGGTTCCGACGCGGCGCAGGAGTACATCACGCTGCTCAACGAGGGGCTGCCGGTCTACACCGGACTGGTCGAGACCGCCCGCGCCAACAACCGTCAGGGGTTGCCGCTCGGCGGCGCGTACCTGCGGTACGCCGACGAACAGATGCAGCAAACCCTGCTGGTGGCCGCCGCCGAGCTCTACGATCTCGAGACCGACAGGTTCCAGCACGACATCGCCGAGGCCCGCGCCTGGCCGTGGCTCGCGGTGGCCGCCGGCGGCCTGGCGCTCGTGGTGCTCGCCTGGGCGCAGCGACGCCACTACCTGCGCACCAACCGGCTGTTGAGCCCGGGACTGATGGCGGCCACGGCGACCGCCACCCTGCTGCTGCTCTGGCTGAGCGGCGCGCACTGGCTGGCGCGCGCCGCGCTGGACGACGCGGACGCCGGCGCGGCGCGTTCGCTCAGCTCCCTCAACGGCGCCTGGACGGAGGCGCTGCGCGCCCGCGGCGACGAGAACATCACCCTCGTGGCGCGCGGCGCGGACGACGCCTCCGAGGAGAGCTTCCAGGCCCGCCTCGAGACGCTGATCGGCCCGGACCCCGAGCGCCCTGGCGGGCTGCTCGGCGACGCCGCCGCGCGGGCGGCCGGCGACTCGGCGGGCGAGGCGCCGATCCAGCGGGCCATCGAGGCGACCGGCGAGTGGGCGGCGCGGCACGCGGTGGGCAGGGAACGCGAGCTCGCGGGCGACTACGACGGCGCGGTGGAGCAGGTGATCGGCGGCCGCGGCTCCACCCGGGAGATGTTCGACCGGGTCAACACGTCGCTCGCCGAGGCCGTCGCGCACGAGCAGGAGCAGTTCGAGGCGGCGGGGCGCCGGGCCAGGGACCGGCTGGCCGGGCTCACGGCCGGCGCGGTCGGCCTGGGGGCGCTCGGCGTCGCCGGCACGGCGCTCGGCGTCGGCCGCCGCCTCTCGGAGTACCGGTGACGACGTTGCGGAAAGCGGAGGCGGAGGTGGAGGTGGCCGAGGTGGCCGAGGTGGCGGACCGCGGATCCCGCGGGCGCGTGACGACGCTGGCCACGGCCGCCGCCGCGCTGCTACTGCTCGCCGTGGGCTGCGCCGCCCCGCCGGGAACCACCGGCCAGGGCCGCCCTGGCGGCGTCGAGCGCCCCGCGGCCGAGTCCCTGGCCGCCGACGACGCGGGCGGCGGCATCGGCCCGCTGGCCGAGCCCGAGCGCTGCGACGGGCAGCGCAACGCCGCCGAGTCGCTGCCGGCCGCCCGGGTCGTCGGCGACGCCGTGGACGCGATCCGGCAGCGCGGCCGGCTGCGCGTCGGCATCGACCTCAACAGCTACCTGTGGGGCTACCGCGAGCCCGGCAGCACCGACATCGTCGGCTTCGACATCGACCTGGTGCAGGCCATCGCCGAGGACCTGCTCGGCCCCGACCCCGAGATCACCTACCTGGCCATCCCCACCGACCAGCGGATCCGCGCGGTGCGCGCCGGGCAGGTCGACATGGTGGTGCGCACCATGTCCATCACCTGCGACCGCTGGCGTGATGTGGCGTTCTCCACCGCCTACTTCGAGACCGGGCAGCAGCTGCTGGTGCCGAGCGACTCGGAGATCACCGGCTTCGACGACTCGCTGGCCGGCACCCGGCTGTGCCGGGCCGACGGCACGACCGCCGAGCGGCTGCTCGAACGGCAGGACCACGGCGCCGAGGTGGTCCGGGTGGCCAACCACCTCGACTGCCTGGTGCGGATCCAACTCGGCCTGGCCGACGCCCTGATGACCGACAGCGCGCTGGCCGCCGGGCACGTGGCGCAGGACCCGTCGATGCGGCTGGTCGGCGAGCCGCTGACCGTGGAGTCCTACGGCGTGGCCATGAACCAGGGCAACCCCGACCTGGTGGGCTGGGTCAACGCCGTGCTCGAGGACTACCGCGCCGGCGGCGTCACCAGCGAGTGGCGGGAGTCGTACGACGAGTGGCTGGCCGACCAACTCTACGACCCGGGGCGCGACGCACCGCCGCTGCCGCCCGAACCGCTCTACCGCGAGTGAGCGGCGGGCGCGGTGAGCGGTACCCGGCTCCCCTTACGGGGAAGGGATGCAGGATCAGGACCGGGCGGGCCACCGAGCCGGCGAGAGACGGAGCTTGAGGCGAAGCCCCAGGCGAACGGGCGAGGGGGGAGAGCGATGGCCCCGGATTCCACCGGGAAGGTGTTGAGCCGGGATGAGGTGGACCGCGCGCTGGCCCGGCTCGGGGCCGAGCACGAGGCGATCGAGTCCTCGCTGCTGGCCCTCCAGGACCACGCGGGCCGCCGGCTGCTCGAGGGGGCCGAGCTGGCCGGCACCACCCGGGAGCGCTGGGCGCGGGCCGAGCGGCTGATCCCGCTGCTGTGGTCGTACTTCGACGTCTGCACCGACGCGCTGCACGCCGCGAGGCAGCTGCGGGCGCGCAGCCGCTACCCGGGCGAGGACGAGCTGCGGCGGCTGAGCGCGCTGCTCGACGGCGCCCATCTGGTGGTGCCAGGCCAGCAGGGCGAGGACGGCCGGCCGGCCGGTCCTGTCGGCTGGCCCGAGCTGGTGGCCAGGGTGAACGCCGGTTACGCCGGCGTGCTGGACATCGTGGCGGCGGCCGACGCCGTCTGGTCGGCGCTGCCGGCCCGGATAGACCTGCTCGCCGCCGAGCTGCGCCGGCTCTCCACGCTGGCGCACTCCGTCGGCGTCCGGCCCGGCGACCACCCGGCGGGCGACGAGCTGCGGCGCGTCACCGAGGAGCTGACGGCGCTGCGGGCCGAGGTGATCGCCGACCCGCTGGCGTTCTGGATCTCGGACGGCGGCAGCAGCGCGCCGGGCGGCGGCCACCCCGACACCGCGCGCTACGACCGCGCGGCGCGCGCCCTCGACGACATCAGGCGCGAGGTGGAGGCCGTGATCGGGGTCCGCAAGGACGCCGAGGAGCGGCTGATCCGGCTGCGCGACGTGCTGTCCAGGGCCGACCGGACGCTGGCCGAGGCCCGGACCGCCCGCGGCGAGGTGCTGGCGAAGATCGCGGCCTCCGAGGTGCCGGCGGTCAGCGGCCCGTCGAGCCTGCTGCACGAGGATCTCGCCGCTGCCGCCGACTACCGGCGGCGCGCCCAGTGGCACCGGCTCTCGCCGCTGCTCGAACGCCTCGAGGTGCGCGCCGATGAGGAGTTGGAGCGGGCCAGGGACTCGCTGTCCGCGGTGACGGTGCCGCTCGCGGTGCGGGCCCAGCTGCGCGGCCTGCTCGACGCCCACCGGGCGCGGGCGGCCAGGTGCGGCAAGGCCGATGAGCCGTTGCTCGTGGAGCGGTACGATGCGGCGCGCCGACTGCTGTGGACGGCGCCGTGCGATCTGCGCGCCGCCGAGCACGCCGTGCTCCGCTACCGGGAGGCGGCCACGGAGGCGCTGATGACGAGGAGCGACTCGTGAGCCTCCCGCCCGACGACCGCGTGTGGCCCTGTCAGCGGCCTGGCTGCCAGGGCGAGTACGAGGACGTCGGCGACGGCGAGCTGTACTGCGGCGACTGCGGTCTCGCGCCCGTGGTCTCGCCGTTCGGCATGCTCGGCGAGAACGCCACCGGGCTCTCCCGCTCGCTCCGCCCGGCCGGCGGCGACGTCGACTCACGGAGCTCCTCGGCCGACTCCCGCGGCTCGGCGCGCTCCCGGTCCTCGCGCCGCTCGGTGCCGGGCCGGCTCTCCCGCTCGCTGAGCGGCGGCCTGCCCCTCGACCCGGTCTCGGTGCGCAGCTCGCGGTCGAGCGCCAGCGGCCCGGCGCGCTCCCGGCTCGGCGCCGGCCTGGTGACGATGCCCGGGGTACCGCGCCCCGACCCGCTGTCCGCGGTGCTCGAACACCCCGAGGTGCCGGAGCGGAAGCGGTTCTGCGGCAACAGCGACTGCGGCGCGCCGGTGGGCCGCCCCCGCGCCGGCCGGCCGGGGCGCACCGAGGGCTTCTGCACCAGGTGCGGCCACCCCTACTCGTTCGTGCCGAAGCTCCAGCCGGGCGACGTGGTGCGCGACCAGTACGACATCGTCGGCTGTCTGGCGCACGGCGGCCTCGGCTGGATCTACCTGGCCATGGACACGGCGGTGGAGAACCGTTGGGTGGTGCTCAAGGGCCTGCTCGACACGGGCGACGAGGACGCGATGGCCGCCGCGATCTCGGAACGGCGCTTCCTGGCCGAGATCGAGCACTCCAGCATCGTCCGGATCTACAACTTCGTGGAGCACCTGGACCGCCGCACCGGCAGCATGGACGGCTACATCGTCATGGAGTACGTCGGCGGCAAGTCCCTCAAGGAGATCGCCAACGAGCGGCGCGCCCCCGACGGCCACCGCGACCCGCTCCCGGTCGAGGTCGCCTGCGCCTACGGCATCGAGGCCCTGGACGCGCTCGGCTACCTGCACAGCCGCAACCTGCTCTACTGCGACTTCAAGGTCGACAACGCGATCCAGCAGGACGACCAGCTGAAGCTCATAGACATGGGCGCGGTCCGGCGGATGGACGACCAGGAGAGCGCGATCTACGGCACGGTCGGCTACCAGGCGCCCGAGGTCGCCGAGATCGGCCCTTCGGTGGCCTCCGACCTGTACTCGGTGGCCCGCACGCTGGCCGTACTGACGTTCGACTTCCAGGGCTACACGACGTTCTACGCGGACAGCCTGCCGGAGCCGGAGAACATCGAGGTCTTCCAGCGCTACGAGTCCTTCTACCGGCTCCTGGTCCGGGCGACCGACCCCGACCCGTGGCGCAGGTTCGGCTCGGCGCAGGAGATGGCGGAGCAGCTGACGGGCGTCCTCCGCGAGGTCGTCGCGGTCAACAGCGGCCAGCCCCGGCCGGCACTCTCCCCGCTCTTCGGCCGCGAACTCGGCGTGATCGACACGGAGTTGGTCCCCCGGGCGGCCGGCGAGGTCTCCCGGCTCGGCGCGAGGCGGCGCTGGCGCGCCGGGTACGACGCGGGCCGGCCACGGCCGTCCGGCGCTGACGCGCCGGACACGGCGCGGAGCGGCCACGGCCGGCCGACGGCCGGCCCGGTCCGGCGCGGGCGCGCCGGG